>PLMO01000166.1:0-12938 GCA_003142515.1 Bacteroidales bacterium | reverse complement strand
ATAGTCACGTGTTGTGGTAAGTTCAAACAGATCTTTTGAATACCAGGATCTTCCCGACTTGATAAGATTGATTTCATCTGGTTCGTAGAAAGTAAAGTCGTTAAAACGGCTGATGGTAGTGTATGGCGCGTCAGTTACAGAAGGTTCGGCAACCACACGCTTTCCTATAGCCTGTCCATAGGTAAGAAAGCAACAGGAATAATTTGAATAGAGGTTTTTCTGGTGATGAAAGAGTTGGTCGGTATTATTGTACTGCCAGGTATCTGGCCCTTTTGCATAAAAAATGATGTAATCGTTATCATTCAGTTTTGTTGGATCAGTTCCTACAACCTGGATAGAAAGTTCCCGCAGGTCATCGATCCTTGGTGTTGCATTGGCTTCCGGAAGCATTCCACCGTTATTGCCGAAGATCTGTATGGTGCCGGGATCAATGGTTGAAAACGCAGGGTCAATATTTTTCAGGTCTTTCGCCTGGATGATATAAATCCCCGATAAAGGAATTGACATTTTAAACCATGCGCCGGTACTGAGTGAAGAATGATCAGCATATACCCGTGTGGATTTTTTCAAAGAAGCTTCGGAATTCTCCCGGATTTCATAGACGAGGTCGAAGGAAAGGAGTTTTTCAAAGGTTCCGTTTTCAGAATTTTTGCGAATGGGAACAAAAGAGATGGAAAGAAATGCATTGTTTCGCTGCACCGCGATGGAATTTTCAGGAATGATTGAGGATGGTATCTTATCCAGGTCTTTCATCCCGGAAAGTTCACCTTTACTGATTTCCTGATAAACGGGATTTTCGATGGAAATGCTGATTAGCTGATCCTCCGGAGAATTCAATGGAAACATCTCCAGGAAAACCGGCAGGAAACCATAAACCTCAACCTTGCTGGCAGCCCCTCTGAAACTGAGAATCTGCATGGAATCACCCGGACCGATCTCTACTTTGTTCAACGGAAACCATTTCAGGTTCCGGTGCTGATGCACAGGTTGCGAATATCCTTGTAATAATGAACAAATGATTAATATCGCTGCGAAAATCATTTTGGAAAAAAATGGCCGGTCTCTGAAAGGAAAGAAAGTAATCATGTCAACAGATATCAGATTTTGTCAATAACCCGGCTCCCTTAAAACATATCCTTCGTTAAAGTAGTTGCCATGTGACAGGAGCTTTGATTGGGATTTGTACGTGTAAAAATAAACGGTTCCGGGTTTTTATTATTGTCGATGTGTACAACTTATTTAGCAATTAAATTTATCACCGGAAGGTATTTTAAAAAATATTCGTAATATTGTAACGTAAAATTAATTAGGGGTGTATAAGTACCCATGGCTAATAAGTCATTTATAATCACAATTTTGGCGTTGATTTCTTTTATGAAAATGGGCTATCCGCAGGATCCGGAATTTTCGCAGTTTTATGCCAATCCGTTGTATCTGAATCCAGCTCTTGCCGGAGCCACAATATGCCCAAGGGCGATTGGCAATTTCCGGGAACAGTGGCCGTCTATTGGAGGTGCTTATGTTACGTATAATGCAGCCTACGATCAATACGTGAATGCGATCCATGGAGGAGTAGGCTTATTGGTGACTGCCGACAGGACAGGTGGAGGAAATTTAAATACCACCGAAATCAGCCTTATCTATGCTTACAAATTCAACATCACCAGCAAGCTTTCTGCCAGCGGCGCTGTGCAGGCCGGGTATTACCAGCGTCATTTATCCTGGGATAACCTGGTATTTGAAGACATGATCGATCCGCGGCTCGGTGTCGTTCAACCTACCAAAGAGAACCCGCCCGACAATCCTACTATTGGAGCCCCTGATTTTGCAGCGGGTATTATGCTTGGGTATGACGAGCAGTATTATGGAGGCGTTTCGGTTTCGCATCTTTCACAACCCAAGTTCGGATTTTATAACAGCAATACCACTACGCTCGATATGAAGTTCACCGTGCATGCAGGTGGGGTGATCAACCTGAAAGAAGGCGGGTATGGGGATGACCGTGAATTCAGCATTTCTCCGAATATTCTTTACCAGCAACAATTCAAATTTCACCAGTTAAATGTCGGAACCTACCTTACCATCGATCCTTTAATCGTCGGGGTATGGTTCAGGCACAACTTTGAAAATGCCGATGCACTGATCCCGTTATTGGGAGTTCATTACAAAAACTTTCGTTTCGGGATTACCTACGACGTGACCCTTTCAAAGCTGAAAGGCGCCACTGGCGGGGCTTACGAAGGTTCCGTGTCCTGGCAATTCCCCTGTATTGAAAAAAGAAGGCACATTCGGGCAATAAAATGCCCCAGATTTTAGTTATTTATACAAAATCTTTCAATGATGAAATACCCATACAAATACTGCTTATAAAAACCGTGAATGATAATAATGGGTATTCCATATGACCTTTGAAATCCAAATTATTAACATATGAAATTCAATAAACATCTTCCCGCACTTATGATGGCATTCATCATCATATTGCTCGGTTCCTGTAAAAAAGAAATGTCAAAGACCACCGGCTGGGATTACAACAACCCCAAAAACGGAGGATTTGAAGTCCAGCCTTATGCCGAACAACAAACAGGACCGGGGTTAGTATTTATTGAAGGCGGTACTTTCGCTATGGGGCAAACCCAGGATGACGTGATGTTCGATTGGGATAACCAGCCCAGGAGAGTAACCGTTTCAAGTTTCTACATGGATCAGACCGAGGTGAGGAACCTTGATTACCTTGAATACCTCTACTGGCTGAACCATGTGTACGGTACCGATTACCCGGGTGTATACCGCAAAGCATTACCGGATACGTTGGTATGGCGCGACAAACTGGCTTACAACGAGCCGCTTGTTGAGTACTACTTCCGGCATCCGGCCTACCGGAATTATCCCGTGGTAGGAGTCAGTTGGGTACAGGCCAGTGATTATTGCGCCTGGAGAACCGACAGGGTCAATGAAAACCTGCTGATACGGAAAGGAATTCTATCGATGGATCCTTCCCAGAAAGATGAAAACAATTTCAATACCGAATCCTACCTTGCAGGACAATATGAAGGTCTTGTTAACAAACCCATGCCTGACCTGAACCCGAATGGTACAGGAACCCGCAAAATACGGATGGAAGACGGACTCCTGCTTCCAAAATACAGGCTCCCGACCGAAGCAGAATGGGAATTTGCTGCACTCGGACTCATCGGAAATACCCTCTACGAAAGAGTGGTTGAACGGAAAAATTATCCCTGGAACGGTAATTATACCCGTACCAGCGAATCCAGGTATTACGGCGGTTTTATGGATAACTTCCGCAGGGCTAAAGGCGACTACATGGGTATTGCCGGCAATCTGAACGACGGTGCCGATATCCCCGCCCCTGCTGCTTCTTACTTCCCTAACGATTATGGGCTTTATAATATGGCCGGTAACGTTAGCGAATGGGTTCTCGATGTTTACAGACCTATGAATTCTATGGAAGTCACCGACCTGCGTCCTTTCCGTGGAAATACTTTTAAAACTGAGGTCCGTGATGCAGAAGGATTTATCTCTCAGAAAGACAGCCTTGGCCATCTGAAATACCGTGATGTTACAACGGTAGAAGCCATCAACCGTAAAAATTACCGTGCCGCAGATAACATCAATTATCTCGATGGCGATTATGCATCCAACATCGGTGTTGACTGGAAAAATCCCCCGAAGGATACTTCCTCTACAAATCTGATGTATGAATACGGGAAAACCTCTCTTATTTCAGACCATGCCAGGGTCTACAAAGGCGGCAACTGGAAAGACGGGGCTTATTTCCTGAGTCCCAGCACCCGCAGGTTCCTCGACCAGGATGATGCTTCCGATTGCATCGGGTTCCGTTGCGCAATGACCCGTGTTGGAGGTTCTATCCCCGGGAAATAAAAAAAAACGAAATTAATTGAACCCCGTTTCGAAAAGGAAACGGGGTTTTTTATTTACTTTGTAAAATATCTAATTCCCCACAGATCTTGATGACGGTTGAAAATTTATACAGCCTGTTCCTTCAGCACCCTGAAATATCTACCGACAGCAGGCAGATACCGGAAGGCGCTATTTTCTTTGGGCTGAAAGGGGATCATTTTGACGGGAATGAATTTGCCGGATATGCCATAGATAAAGGAGCTTCCTTTGCTATCATTGATGACTTTCGTTACCGTATTGATGACCACTGTATCCTTGTGGAGAATGTCCTTGCCTCATTACAGCAACTTGCAAATCACCACCGGAACCAGTTCCGGATTCCTGTTCTTGCTATTACCGGCACGAATGGAAAAACCACCACCAAGGAACTCATTCATGCTGTTCTTTCAAAAAAATACCAGACACTGGCAACAACAGGGAACCTGAATAACCATATCGGGGTGCCGCTGACGCTTTTAAACCTCAAACTCGAAACGGAGATCGCCATCGTGGAAATGGGCGCTAACCATCCGGGTGAAATTGATCTTCTCTGCAGGATCGCAGAACCCACCCACGGGATCATCACCAACATAGGGAAAGCGCACCTCGAAGGATTTGGAGGATTTGAAGGCGTGATAAGCACAAAGACGGAACTTTACCGTTTCCTGAAATCCCGCCAGGGAATCGCATTTGTAAATACCGGGAATCCTCTGCTTGTTCAACATACAGGTGGAATGAAGGTCATCCCTTATGAAACCATACAAATAACCAGCATTGACGAGCAAATCCATCCTGAGGATCCCTATCTGAAGATGGGAATAAAAATTGACGGGCAGGAGATCATACTTTCGACGAAGCTTTTTGGGCGGTACAATGCCGAAAACATTCTGGCAGCTGCCTGTATCGGGCATTTTTTCGGTGTAGAACCCGAAAAACTTAAAGAGGCCATTGAATTTTATCAGCCGCAGAACAACCGTTCACAGGTTCTTCAAACCCGATCCAACCTCCTGATCCTCGATATGTACAATGCCAATCCCGACAGCATGGAACCGGCATTGCAAAATTTTGCCGGATCCCCTCATATCCGAAAGGTGCTTATCCTGGGCGATATGCTTGAACTAGGCAGCGAATGCGACAAAGAACACCAGAACATCCTTGAACTGATCGAAAAACTCGGGTTTACAGAGGTCTACCTCGTAGGGCCGGTGTTTACCAAGCTGAATACGAAAAGGGAATGGTTGTGCTTTCAGGACAGCGAACTCGCCCGGAGGTGGCTGGACTATCACCGGTTAACCGATGCTACAATACTACTAAAGGGGTCGAGAGGAATTAAACTTGAAAAGCTTGTCGATCTGCTTTAAAATTTTTACAAATTTCATTTTAAAAAACCGTGGATCCTATAAAAAAAAATAAAGACTCCTATCAGGTAATAGGATTAATGTCGGGCACCTCCCTGGATGGGGTTGATATTGCATTCTGCACATTCACCCTGAAGGAGGGAAAATGGATTTATACCCTTGAAAAGGCAGAAACCATTCCCTATTCCGATGATTGGAAAACCCGCCTGTCGGAGCTTGAAAAACTTGGTGCGCTTGAGTTTGTGAAGACGGATGCAGAATATGGCCATTACCTGGGAAAAATCACGAAAGCGTTTCTTCTGAATCACAATCTAAAACCCGATTTCATTGCTTCTCACGGCCATACGATCTTCCACCAGCCCGACAGTAAATTCACATCCCAGATCGGGAAAGGATCTGCCATCGTTGCCGAAACAGGCGTTCCTGTTNNGGTGGGTTTGCGAATATCTCATACGCAGAATCCGGGAATCGTATCGCATTTGATATTTGCCCGGCAAATATCATCCTGAATTATCTTGCCTCTTTTCTTCATAAAGATTATGATGAAAACGGGGGGTTGGCCCGGCAGGGAATTCTTCATCAACCTTTGCTGAAAGCATTAAACGAACTGGAGTATTATCACCGGCAGCCGCCAAAATCGCTTGGCAAAGAATGGGTTCTTTCGGAGGTTCACCCGGTTCTGCAACGGTTTGATATTCCTGTTGAAGATAAACTCCGAACCTTCGTGGAACACATCGCGAGCCAGGTTGCCAGGGTCGTCGGGAACGAAGATACCTCTACCCTGCTGATCACCGGCGGAGGAGCATTCAATGGTTTTCTTGCAGAAAGGATCCGTGAGAAGACTCAACTGACCCTCGTCCTGCCTGATCCCCTCACCATAAATTTTAAGGAAGCCCTGATCTTTGCTTTTCTCGGGGTTGTCCGTTGGAGAGAAGAGATCAACTGCCTGAAATCCTGTACCGGCGCCAGTCACGACAATGTAGGAGGAGCGATTTACCAGGCATTTCCAGAATGATGAACTCATGACCTATAAAGAAACACTCGACTATCTGTACGTCCAACTACCGATGTATCAGCGGATCGGAGCTGCAGCCTATAAGGCAGACCTCAATAACACATTGACGATCTGCAATCTTTTGGGAAACCCCCAGCATGCCTTCCGGTCAGTTCATATTGCCGGAACCAACGGGAAAGGATCAACCTCCCATATGCTTGCATCCATCCTGCAGGAAAAAGGATTAAAAACCGGCCTTTACACCTCTCCGCATTTAACCGATTTCAGGGAACGCATCCGGATCAATGGAATCAAGATCCCCGAAGAAAAAGTTATCCGCTTTGTTGAAAAGTACAAACCGGAATTTGAGAAGATCCAGCCTTCCTTCTTCGAAATGACCGTGGGCCTGGCTTTTGATTATTTCAGGGAAGAAAAAGTGGATATTGCGATCATTGAAGTTGGATTGGGAGGAAGGTTGGATTCAACAAATGTTATCACGCCTCTCCTGTCGGTTATCACCAACATAAGTTTTGATCACAAGCAATTTCTCGGGGATACACTGGAAAAGATCGCTAAAGAAAAAGCTGGCATCATTAAACCTGGCATTCCCGTTGTGATCGGCGAAAGCCAGGAAGACATCCAGCATGTATTCATTGAGAAAGCAAGGGAAGAACAGTCGGAGATTGTATTTGCGGATGCTGAATTCACGGCTGGGAAAAGCAGCACATGGGAGGCCGATACTGGAAAGATGTGCATAGATATATTCCGGAACAATACAATCTATCTTTCTAAAATTGAATCACCCCTGGGTGGAAATTACCAGAAGAAAAACATCGTCACGGTTTGTGCAGCCTGCGAAGTACTTGCTTCACGCATTGGTCCTGTTTCTGCAGATGATATCCGTATAGGAATTCTCAAAGTAATTAAAAATACCTGTTTTGCCGGACGATGGCAAATTATATCCAGGTTGCCCCTTACCATCTGCGATACCGGTCACAATGAAGCAGGGTTAAAGGAAGTCGTGGATCAGATCAGCAAAACACCTCATGAAAACCTGCATTTTGTTTTCGGGCTGGTGAATGACAAAGAGATAGACAACATTCTCCAAATGCTGCCCAAAGATGCCACCTATTATTTCTGTAAAGCCGATATTCCGCGTGGATTGAATTCCAATGAACTCCGGATCAAGGCCCATGGATACGGTTTGACAGGCGAGTCATTTGACTCGGTTAAAAAAGCCTTGAAAGCCGCACAGGAGTGCGCAGGTGTGAATGATCTTGTGTTTATCGGCGGGAGTACTTTTGTTGTAGCAGAAGTGATTTAACAGGAATAAAATCAGCCGCCACTGATCAGGTGCAACACTGAAACCTCATCCCCGTCATGAATGGCAGTTGTTTCGTAATCTCCTTTCTGAACCAGGGTTCCATTGATTTTAATGATCAGCATCTTAAAGGTAAAGTTCTTCAGTTGCAGCAGATGATTTATCGTGATGCTGTTTCCTTCTATGGTTTCCGGATTATTATTTAAAATGATTTTCATTTTTTCAGTTTTCAGGATTAAATAGGGATAAATTATCCTCTGTTCCATGCCATTTATTATTTCACATTCTTTACTTTAGTAATATTTCCAGAACGATATTTGCCTGCATATTAGCAACCATCCCCACTCTTGGGGCAATCGGAGGCAAATCAGGAGCAATTTCCGAGACTTCATCCCCACAAATAAACATATTATCCACCTTCCGGCAATGAATTGCATCATTTTTCCCCCATCCGGCCATACCAAGCCCAATGATAAGTGGTTTTTCAGGAAACACCGTCAAAACGGTTTCGATCAGCATCTCTTTTTGGTCTGCCTGGTCAAATGCCTCAACGATTATATCGCAATCCCTGAAAAGGACGGGAATATTCTCTTTTGTAAGGCAGATCTTGTGCGCAATTACAGTCACTGCAGGATTGATCCTTTGAATGTTGGCCTTTAATGAATCTGCTTTGGGTTTTCCGATCTGATCATAAAAAAAATACTGACGGTTCAGGTTACTCTCGCTCACCACGTCAAAATCAGCGATAATGAGTGTACCGGTTCCGACCCGGGCGAGTGCCACTGCGCAATTGGATCCGAGTCCGCCGGCACCGGCAATCCCCACGGTCTTATGTTGAAGGATATTTTTAATCTCTTCGAAAGTCATGGAACGGTTTTAATATCTATGTTTTAAGGATTCGCTTTTTTCGGGTAATAATCTTGTATCTCATACAAAATTAATAAAATTGGATGAATTACCTGGTTTCCTGTTGAAATGACATCGACCGATATGCACATCATAGCATATCAAACTTTTTGAATCCCTATCAGTTACATTGATTTTTTTTATAATTTTACAGTCTAAATCTTCCCTAATCAAATCTGATTCTAATGAAATTCGCAGAATTTAAAGGAAAACACAAATTGCTCGCAACCTACAAATACACCTGGGCCCCGATCGACAAAGGATACAATAACCGTACGCTTTATGTAAATGTGGGCGATCGCACCATCAAAGAAAAGCCGGTTACCCGGCAAATGAAAGATAAATTCATTGGGGGAAAAGGATTTGACCTCCGCCTTTTATGGGATGCTACAGAACCCGGCACAAAATGGAATGATCCGGAGAACGAGATCGTCATTTCCGGCGGCCCTTGTTGCGGTATCACCCAGTACTCGGGTGCCGGCAAAGCCATCTGTTGCGCTATCAGTCCACAAACCGATATCATTATTGACTCCAATGTTGGTGGATTTTTTGGCCCTTTTCTGAAATTTTGCGGGTTTGACGCCATTGAATTACAGGGAAAGTCGGACCAGGAAATCATGGTTTTATTGGACGAAGAACGCGAAGTTGTTGAGATCTTTGAAGCAAGCGACCTGCCTTCAGACAGTCATATTCTCGGAGAGATCCTGCATGAAACCTTTTCAAAGGAAGACAATGAAAAGAACAAGATGAATGTCGCCGTTGTTGCTGCCGGTACTGCAGCCGAGCACTCCCTCATCGGTATGTTGAACTTCACTTTTTATGATCCGAAACGCAAGCTGGTGCGCCTGAAGCAGGCCGGACGCGGCGGGATCGGCACGGTGCTGCGCGATAAAAAAATTAAGGCGCTGGTTGCCAAGGTGAAATCTATCGGCGGTAACCGAAATAATGTAGCGAACATGGAAGCCATCCAGGAACGAGGACGCCGTTTCAACAAAGAGATGCGTGAGCTGGACGACAAACAATGTGAAATGCGTTCGAAAGGAACGGCCCACCTCACCCTTATCATGAACGACTATGACCTTCTGCCGGTCAATAATTTCCGGTTCGGAAGCCATCCTGATGCGGCAAAGATCAGCGGGGATGTTTGGAAATCGCACTTTACACAGAATGTTCCCGACGGATGCTGGATCGGTTGCAACATGTCGTGCGCCAAAGGTGTTGACAATTACGAACTCCGTTCAGGTCCTTATAAAGGGGATAAAGTGATTGTTGACGGGCCCGAATATGAAACCACATCCTCGCTGGGCTCTATTGCCGGGATCTTTAACCCCGATTACACTATAGAAGCTAACTTTTATTGTGATACTTACGGTATCTGTACCATCAGTTGGGGAACCATCCTCGGTTTTGTGATGGAATGCTATGAAACCGGCATCTTGAATGAAGAACGTACAGGCGGATTGAAGATGAATTTCGGGAATGCCGATGCAGCCATGGACCTCCTGCACATGGTTTCAAAGGGCGAAGGCTTTGGCCTCATCGCCGGGCAGGGAGTCAGGAAGATGAAAGCAATTTTTGCAAAGAATGGCTGGGGAGACCCGAAGTTTATGCAGGACATCGGAATGGAAAACAAAGGGCTGGAATATTCCCAGTATGTTTCCAAAGAATCGCTTGCACAACAGGGTGGGTATGCAATGACCAACAAAGGCCCGCAGCATGATGAAGCATGGCTGATCTTTATGGATATGGTGAACAATCAGATCCCCACATTTGAAAAGAAAGCCGAAGCGCTCCATTATTTCCCGATGTTCCGTACCTGGTTTGGTTTGGCAGGATTTTGCAAACTTCCGTGGAATGATGTTGAACCTGAGGACAATCCCAAATCTTCTGAACCAGCAAAAGTACCTGAACACGTCGACAACTACGTAACCATATTTAATGCCGTTACCGGTATGAATATCGATAAGGCCGAATTGGTAAGGCAATCCGAACGGGTTTATAATTTTCAGCGGATTTTCAACCTTCGCAGGGGTTATGGTATGCGCAAGCATGACGCGCAACCTTACCGTGCCTGCGGACCAGTGACGAAAGAAGAGTATGAATCACGCGCTGAACGTTATGACAAACAGCTTATAGAAAAGGTGGAGTTTGATCCAACCGGGAAGACGACCGAAGAGAAGATGGCAGTACTCCGAAAATTCCGGGAAAACCAGTATGAGAAATTACTGGATGCTGTTTATGAGCGTCGCGGATGGAATAAGAACGGTATTCCGAAGATCGAACACCTGAAAAATATTGGTATGGATCTTCCGGAACTGATAGAGGTCGTTGCGCCTTACCAGGAGTAATGATTGATTCGTTACGCGTAACGCGTTACGCGTCAGTGGCAGTGATCTTCCTTCATGAACGGATAAGTAAATTCTGTAGGCGGGATCAGGGTTTCTTTGATCGTCCTCGGGCTTGTCCAGCGTAAAAGGTTCAGGAAACTCCCGGATTTGTCATTGGTACCCGACCCTCTCGCACCGCCGAAAGGCTGTTGTCCCACAACCGCACCAGATGGCTTATCGTTAAAGTAGATGTTTCCGGCGGCATAATTCAGGATACGGCAGGCATGGTTCAGGGCTTCTCTGTCTTTTGCAAAGACTGATCCGGTCAAGGCATAAGGTGAAGTCTGGTCACAAATCTTCAGGGTATCTTCAAAATCTTTATCCTTATATACATAGATGGTCATCACCGGTCCAAAGATCTCTTCTTCCATCGTTTTGAAATGCGGATCTTTTGCCAGGATTACGGTGGGTTCAACAAAATATCCTTTCGATTTATCGCCATTTCCGCCAAAGATTACTTCCGCATCGTTCGATTTTTTTGCATAACCGATATAACCCATGATGTTATCAAACGACTTTTCATCAATTACGGCATTCATAAAATGGCTGAATTCATTGACATCCCCTATCGTGATCCGGGAAATCATTTCCCCCATCCGGATTTTAACATCATCCCACAATGATTCAGGGATATAAGCACGGGAAGCGGCCGAACATTTTTGTCCCTGGTACTCAAAGGCGCCTCTTACAATGGCAACTGCAACTTCCTGTAGATCGGCAGAAGGATGCACAAAGATGAAGTCTTTCCCGCCGGTTTCCCCAACGATCCTTGGATATGACTTGTAGGTTCGTATATTCTCCGTGATGGTCTTCCATATCCCATTAAAGGTCTCGGTCGATCCGGTAAAATGAATCCCGGAAAAATCGCGGTGCCCCAAAACTGTTTTCCCAATCAGGCTCCCGGATCCCGGTAAAAAATTGATCACACCGTCGGGAACACCTGCTTCTTTGTATATCTTCATGAGATAATAATTGGATAAAAGACTTGTGGAGGAGGGTTTCCAGACCACCGTATTACCCATTACGATGGGAGCCATGTTCAGGTTGGAGCCAATGGCCGTAAAATTAAACGGGGAAACCGTAAAAATGAATCCTTCCAATGGCCTGTATTCAGTGCGGTTGATGACACCCGGTAGCGAATAGGGTTGAAGCTTATAAATTTCAGATGTAAAGTAAGCATTGTACCGTAGAAAATCGATGGTCTCACAGGCCGCGTCAATTTCAGCCTGGTATGCATTCTTTCCTTGTCCCAGCATAGTGGCGGCATTCATCACAAACCGGTATTTTTTTGCAACAAGCTCTGCGATCTTAAGGCTGATGGAGACCCGTTCGACCCACGATAAGGCGGCCCACTCCCTGTGGGCTTTCAGGGCTGCATCGATGGCCATCTTCACCTCCTTCTCTCCTGCCATATGGTAATTGGCAAGAATATGCTGATGATCATGAGGCATTACAACTTTTCCGGTATTCCCTGTTCTGATTTCCTTCCCATTGATGATAAGCGGAATGTCGGTCACTTCATTGCTCATGCGGGTGAGCTCTGCATTCAATGTTTTTCTTTCTTTACAACCCGGGGCATAATCCATCGTGTGTTCATTGACCGGGCGCTCCATATTAAAAATTGCATTATTCATAAATTCAAACTTTCAGAGTACAAATGTACGAATTATTGGTAGTGTCTCAGTTTGAATTTGGCTCCCGCACATCCCTTTATTTCAAGGGGTTTTCAACACGTTAATCGCTGAAATGATCTACACAAACTCTTACGATCCTGTTTTCAATTTCAGGGTTCATAACGAGTTTAACAATGATGTTAGGAGAAAGGGAAATTTTTGGTTTACGTTCTCCTTGTTTAAAATCTTTGACAGCGATTCCAAAGTTCAGGACTTTCGTTTTTTCCATGTTAAAGTTTCCTTTTCTCACTTCGTCTTGTAGAACATCCAGGATTTTGCGTCGTAGCTTAGGATATTTTACCATAAATACAAAAATAAGATTTTTACCGATTAAGCTAAAATTCATTCTTGAGTTTTAGGGTACCTCTAAAAACTAAA
>PLMO01000081.1 GCA_003142515.1 Bacteroidales bacterium | reverse complement strand
TGAAAAACTACCTGACCGCCGGCATTGGATTTAGTCGACTGGTCCGGCTTGCACGAAAAAATTCAATCTCCTGCCATCCAAAATACCTCTTGCGTTTTTTGTTTCTTGCACAAAGTGCTCTATGGTCTGACCTGTTTTCATGGATCGAACGGAAACGCTATGGAAAAAAGATCGCATCCACGCCGTTTCCCGAAAATCCCATCTTTATCATCGGGCACTGGCGTACAGGTACAACATTGCTACATCAGCTGATGAACCTGGATCCAAATCTCGCAGCACCTACCCTCTTTCAGGTTGCAGAACCCAATTGCTTTATCTGTTCATACCGGTATTACGTGCCAGTTTTTTCAGCCCTGCTTCCAGAAAACAGGCCGATGGATAATGTCAGGCTCGGGATGAATGAACCCCAGGAAGATGAATATGCAATCTACCGGATAACCGATTTCTCACCGATCGAACGGCTGGTATTCCCGAAAAATTCAAACTATTTTATCCTGGATTATCCTTCCTTCATGCCAGGGAACGAAAAGGAAAGAAAAGAATGGGAAGAACAACTAAGTTCCTATTTCCGGAAACTCCATTTTTTCCATGGAAAAACGATCGTTTCAAAAAATCCATTCAACTCACTGCGGATAAAAGAACTTGCTGTCTTGTTTCCGAAAGCCCGGTTCATCCACATTGTCAGGCATCCTTATGACGTTGTTCCATCTACCATCCATTTGTGGAAAATCGTTCTCCAACAGAACAGTTTGAATCGTAAAGGCTCTGAACCCGGAATCAAAGAGGTGGTGGAAGGCCTCGACAAAATACTGACAACAATAGAAAAGGATAAGTCCGTTCTTCCGGAGGAAAACTTTTATGAGATGAAATTTGAAGACCTCGAAGCTGATCCCGTTGCTGAATTCAGGAAAATATATTCCCAGTTTCACATGCCCTTTGATGATGCATTAAGTCACAACATACAGTCCTTCATGGATAGCCTCAAAAATTACAGGAAGAATGTGTTTCACCTTTCAGATGAGGAAAAAGTATTGATCTATAAACAGCTGAACCAACATATGCAAGTTTTTAATTATCATTAATTGTTCCATTTTTTACTTATATTTGAAGATTATTTTGGACAACATTTATATCTTTTCAAATGAAAAAACATTTACTCACAGCTTTTTTGATCACTTTCTTATTCCCTTTTTTCTCATTTGCGCAGGAAATAAATGTAAATCAAATAAAATCGGGTTTTTACCTCAAACTCGGCCCTAATTTCCCGTTGGGAAACTTTGCCACTGGTCAAACCCTCAAAGACGTTTCGCCACCAGATCACCCTGTTTATTTCCCGGCAACAATGGGAGGTGCTATGGACATGGGATTCCTGATCTACCTCGGGCCTGCCTTTGCCAACAACCATCTCCGCGCAGGGATCGATGCAACATTCATATCCTTTTCATTCAATCCAATCAAGTCGGATACGATTTCCAGTCCCAAGACGCAATACTGGTACTATTTCATCGGGCAGAAATTTGGTCCCGTTATCTCAGTCTGTCCGGTGGATCGCCTGGTTATAG
Organism: Bacteroidales bacterium; assembly: GCA_003142515.1. Lineage (GTDB taxonomy): Bacteria > Bacteroidota > Bacteroidia > Bacteroidales > FEN-979 > FEN-979. Next base: position 3,304 of record PLMO01000081.1, on the reverse strand, counting down.
ACCTTTCCTATAAGTTGAATGCCTATGTAGCCTACCTTCACCACATAGTTCGTGGAAAATACAACGATGAATGGGGAAAGAACCTTACCCAGAGCGAGATCAGCATGAACATACGGTATTCTGTTATGCTTTTTTCATTTCAGTATAATTTCGGCCAGGTGACTTACAATGATTTCGATTCCAGCAAGCCCAATCATTATGTCGACAATACCACGTTTCGTTTTCTGATCGGATTTAAATTTTAGCTAAAACTGTTGATGAACTGAATGAACCCATCTCCTTTTTATCCTGATATTGAGAGAAGCCCGGTCGAAGAGATCAGAAAATTCCAGGAAACAAAGCTTCAGCAGCAACTACTGTACCTGAAAGAAAAATCGAAATTCTATTCTGATCATTTTCTCAGGAACAGAATCGACATCAGACGGATCAAAAGCATTGATGACCTTGTGCATATTCCGCCCACCACTAAAGAAGATCTTCAGCAACGGAATGATGAGTTCATCTGTGTTCCGAAACATTCCATCATCGATTACATCACCACTTCCGGTACACTGGGCGACCCGGTGACCTTTGCCATGACAGACAAGGACCTGGACCGGCTGGCTTACAATGAGGCGATCTCTTTTACCTGTGCCGATGGTTCAGCAACCGATATTTACCAGCTCATGACCACCATCGACAGGAGGTTCATGGCCGGACTTGCCTATTTCATGGGAATCCGCCGGATGGGAGCCGGGGTGGTCAGGGTTGGGAATGGGATTCCGGAATTTCAATGGGATACCATCGGCAGGATCCACCCTACAGCGATCATTGCCGTTCCCTCATTCATCTTAAAGATCATTGAATATGCCGAGGCCCATCATATCGACTATCGCAGCAGCAGTATCCGGAAAGCCATTTGCATCGGTGAACCATTGAGGAATATGGATTTCTCTCTTAATACCCTTGGACGTAAGATCCTTGAAAAATGGCCGCTCCGGCTTTATTCAACCTATGCATCCACCGAAATGGGAACCTCCTTTACGGAATGTGGCGAAGGGATTGGCGGGCATCATCATCCTGAATTGATCATTGTCGAATTCCTGGACGATTTGGACCGGCCGGTGAAAGAAGATGAATGCGGAGAGGTGACGATCACGACACTGGGAGTGGAAGGAATGCCATTGCTTCGTTTCAAAACCGGCGATGTATGCTTCCGGTATCCGGATCCGTGCAAATGCGGCAGGACGACAACCCGGCTCGGGCCGGTGATCGGAAGGAAAAACCAGATGATCAAGTATAAGGGAACAACCCTCTATCCGCCTTCCCTTTACGATATCCTCGACAACATCGATTTCATTTCAAATTACGTGGTGGAAGTCTTTACCAATGAGATCGGCACCGATGAGGTCCTGATCCATGTGGGAAGTAAAATTCCTGTTTCCGGTAAGGAAAAGGACATCAAAGATCATTTCCGGGCAAAACTTCGCGTAGCACCATTGATCAGATTCGAGACTGACGAAAATATCCAACGGATGCAATTTCCGGAAGTCAACCGTAAACCCGTAAAATTCATTGATAATCGGGATAAGTCAAAAATTAATTGAATTTTTCTTGGATTATACTGTGTTAATACAATAATTTTGTTACGAAAAGTATTTTTGGTTAACATTTAAACATTTTGAGATGAAAAAAATCAGCATCATTTTAGTACTCGGAGCATTTTTGTTTCCGGGTACGACAATCTTCGCCCAGTGCAAGCAGATTGCTGGGGATGTCAGTGTCCTGAAAGGCCAGACAGTTATTAACCTTCAGTATGACTATTCCAACATGGCTGTCGGCAAATTTAAAGATGAAAGAGATTATGTTGCCAACCGGACTGCAGACATGAACAAGAAAAAACCAGGAGATGGTGACCGTTGGGCAGAAGCATGGAAAAATGACAGGATGTCAAGATTCCAGCCGATGTTTGAGAAAAACCTGAACGAGAGAGTCGGGAAATATAATGTTACCTGTAAGGAAAATGCAACGGATGCAAAGTACACCCTGATCATAAGGACTACCTTCACCGAGCCCGGATTCAATATCGGGATTACACGTCAGAATGCCTGGATTAGAATGGAAGTTNNTATGATGGGATACGATTATGATACCGGCTCAAGGATACAGAGCGCCTATGACAGAGCCGGCGAGCATCTTGGCAGCTTCCTGGTAAAGAATGTCTTTAAATAAATTAACATCCCATTCGGGATACAAAAAAGAAAGCCTCAGAGACATCCTGTTCCCGGGGCTTTTTTTATGATTTGTGATCCGATGTCTGCTTTTTCGCTCGTGATATAAGTGAACAGTGAACAATGAGAAAGTGAACAAGTAACAGTTAACAGTGAACAGTAAAGAAACCTGTTAGTTGTTAGTTGTTATCTGTTAACTGTTAACTGATTATAAACCTTCTCCCCTGCTATAACCGTCATCATTATATTTACAGTGGGTATTTCTTTCAGCGGGCAGGCCATGATGTCATGATCGAGGATCACAAAGTCGGCCATCTTACCGATATCGATACTGCCCCTCACATTTTCCTGGAAGCCTGCTTTGGCTGCCCAGATCGTAATGGACTTCAGAGCTTCTTCGCGACTTAATGCATTTTCCGGCTGGAATCCTTTCTCCGGAAATCCCTTAAGATCCTGCCTGGCAACAGCAGCATAAAAGGTGAGCAGCGGACTGATCTTCTCGACCGGGAAATCTGTGCCATTTGGCAGCCAACCGTTTTGATCCAGAAGGTTCTTATAAGCATAGGCCCATTTGATCCTGCGTTTTCCAAGCCTGTCGGGCGCCCAGTACATATCAGAAGTAGCATGCGTAGCCTGTACAGAAGGCACGATCGAATATTTACCAAACATCGGAATATCATGGGGATCAACCACCTGTGCATGTTCAATGCGCCAGCGCAAGTCATTTTTCCCTTTCAGAAACTCCGCATAGATCCCCAAAACCACTGCTACTGCAGAATCGCCGATGGCATGGGTATTCACCTGGTATCCGTTTTTTTCGGCAAGTGCACATATTTCACGGATTCGGCCAGGAGACGTAACCTGGATCCCTGATTTCGAAGGATCGTCTGAGTAAGGCGCTTTCAGCAGGGCAGTTCGCGATCCCAGGCTGCCGTCGGCATAAAGTTTTATAGAACGGATGATGAGCCGGGGTGAAATAAATTGCCCTTCATTGATAAAATTTTGAATATTTTCCTCATTCGGATTGAGCATGATATACAGCCGCATCTTAAGTAAACCTTGTTGCTGCATTGAATCCAGGAGGTTTACGACAG
>PLMO01000008.1 GCA_003142515.1 Bacteroidales bacterium | reverse complement strand
AAGTAAAAATAATTTTCTCATACAATCAGTTTTAATTGATTATTAATGGTCAGATGTCTGTCACTCCAAATTGTGGAGAATACCCATCATCATCAGTAAGTTGAAAGAAGAAATAGTTAAACTTGCAAGATTGATATTATCTGCTTAATCGGGTTGGATGCCAAAAGGTAATACGGAAAATGAAAAAAAATTGATAATTGACAATGGATAATTGATAATTCCGGGTATTGGGATTTGGGTATTGGGTTCGGGTTTTTCGCTAGCTGCCTTCGGCAGTCGAGCCTGCCGAAAGCATTACAGGCCTGCCAAAGACAGGGCAATCATTACTTTTATTGTCCATATGACATCAACCATCGTTAATTCCCTAATAAGAAAATTAATATATGTCTCATCTTTGCTATGAATATTATTTTCTTACGGGAAAAATTTGCTTGACTTTGATCAATCTCAATACAATTCCCTGAATATTTCGTATATTTACCAGACAATCAATCCGCCAAGGATATCTTCAGGTGAATTTCATTTATTAACAATTATTTTATCATTGTATGAAAGCCCGATTAATAATTTTGTCTTTCATCCTGAATAGCTCAATCATCTTATTCGCACAGCCCGGCTTACTGGATTCTACTTTTGGTGTTAATGGTAAAGTAACGGAATATGTTCCGGATTATGGAGGATATTCTGCTAAGGTGTGCATTCAAACTGACAATAAAATTGTTGTTGGAAGTAATTTCGGGAATCATGGGTTTTCCGTCATCCGGTTTACTGCTGATGGTGAAAGGGATAATATATTTGGCATCAACGGAATCGGTTATTTTGAATTAGGCGCGTTTAATGCAATGGTCATCCAACCCGATGATAAAATTGTTTGTGTTGGTTATACCTTCGTTGGAAACACTACTGATTTTGCAGTAGGCAGATTCACATCCGAAGGGCTTGCCGACCCCACATTTGGTACCAACGGTTTCGTCACGACATCGATGGGTCCCGCAAATGACAATGACTGGTGTGTTGCCATCCAGCCGGATATGAAAATTATCGTCGCCGGTACTTGCTATAACAGCGTTACACAAAAAGATGATTTTGCTGCAATCAGGTATCTCCCAAACGGAAATATAGACAGTACTTTTGGATCCAACGGAAAGGTGATTTTATCAGTAGGTAATTATTGCTACGATTTCTGCAGTTCAGTATTGATTCAACCAGATGGGAAAATTGTATTATCCGGAAGTTCCTGTCCGGTCCCGGATACTCTTCTGACAGGAAACAACGGCGGATCGTCGCTTGTCCGTTTAAATGCCGACGGAACCCTGGATCCTTCCTTCGGGAACGGGGGTATTGTTGTTACAACCAATGGAATTGGTTCCTGTGCTTCTGCAAACCAGGTCGACGGTAAAATTATCCTGGGAGGTGCTTATTCTCATCCGGTGATATGGACAAAAGATTTTGCATTGACCCGGTATAATTCCGATGGAACGATCGATAGTACATTTGGCAATAATGGGATTACCCTCACGGTATTTGATTCTTTAAACACTGCCATAATTTTCAGTTTATCCATTCAAACCAACGGTAAAATCATTGCCGGAGGAGATGCTGCAATTCACTATGTAAACGGTGACAACCAATATGCGTTTGCGCTCACATGCTATGATCAGGATGGATTATTGGATACGACCTTCGGAAACAAGGGAAAAGTGTTGACAACATTTTCTTCTGAACCTGAAAACTCTGATGGTGCATATTCCGGGTTAATTCAGCGAAATAACAGGATTCTTCTTGCAGGGTATCATTACATGGGAATTCTATATCCAACCTACATTGCCCTTGCTAGTTATACTACAGATTTAAGTGTGGGAATTATCACCCCGTATTCAAAGGAAACATCATTTCTGATCTATCCAAATCCAATCCATGAATATGTAACATGTAAATTTGAATTGTCGAAGCCCGATGCAATTTCAATCAGTTTATACGATCTTCATGGAAAGAAGATAAAACAGTTTCTTTCCAATGTGCACAGATCCATTGGTCAGTATGAGGAACCACTCAGATTTGATGGATCAATTCAAAGTGGTCTTTATATTCTCACCATCGAATCCGGTTCCGGCAGGTATAATATTAAAGTTACGAAATATTAAAGCAATGCATACCGGCCTGAGGGCAAATGATTGAGTGAAAAATGAACAATGAATAATTAAAAGATGCCTCCGCCAGGAGTCATTTTTTGTGGGCCCACCTGGAATAAATTTAAAAATCTACATTATTCCTCTTCCCTGTTGATGAAGTTATTGAGGACAAAACGAAGATAAACGCCACCGAAAGGCCGGAACTGGTTATATCCTTCCAGGTTGACGGTGATATAGTGAAGGTATCCTCCCAATTCAAGGCCGATCTGCCGGGAAAAGATAAACCCCATTCCTCCTCCGGCGTAGAGTCCGTATCCAAATCCGTTCTGGTAGGTCTGATTTTCCTGGAGGTTCGTATTGGGAATATAATTCTGGTTCCCGTAAATGTTGATAATAGAATATTCCTTGTCGTAAAAGTTGATGTAATTTTTCATGACCTGGCAGTAATTGATATTCAGGCCGGCCTGTGCAAAGAGGTTCATTTTTTTCCTGTAAACCGGGAACCTGCGGTGGACCCCCAGGTCGAGGTTGACCCGTTGTTCACGGCCATGAATGCTGAAGAGCTGAAGGTTCGGCTCGGTCAGGTAGGTGGCCGGATCGATGTTTGCGGTAAATTCTCCGTCGGTATTAAGCTGTGCATAATCAACTTCAAGAAAAATCCCCCACAAACTAGTGAAATTGTACCGGAAAAAAAGGCCTCCGGTGAGCGCCACATGGTAATGCATGTTTGTGGGAAGCCCTTCAATGATTACCGTATCCGCAGCGTTCAACAGTTGCTTGATCTCCTGGTACCAGTAATAATTGGTCATTACATAATTGATGGTATTGACATTCCCGGCGCTGCCGTTGTAATAGTTGGCGGTGTATTTGTTGGAAAAATAGGTCCCGAAGTTGATCCCGAAATCCCATCGTGCGATCCGGTCCTCTTCCATTTTTTCCCGGTTCAGTTGTTTCCTGGATTTGGTCTCTTCCTTTGTGCCCGGTTTGTTGGTTTGGGTCATACCGATCAAAGGAAAAAGCAGGGCCAGAATAAAGATCAATGGGAAAACGGAATGACTGGAAGGGCTCATATCTATAAAAAAATAAAAAGTCAGATGACACAAAGATAAAGAAATAAGAACCAGGAAAAGTCTAAAAAAAAATTTTCACCAGCCAACTTTTTCGTTCTTATTCTTTCATTTCTTTACAGGAATAAGACGCAAGGCCGGAATGCGTGAATCAAGTCTTAACTAAACCCCCGTTGGCGCGCGTCTGTGACGCGTGCCAAATCACTGCTC
>PLMO01000153.1 GCA_003142515.1 Bacteroidales bacterium | reverse complement strand
ATTTGTGGGTACACCGTAGCTGCGGCAGGCAGGCGTCCAATCGTAAATCAAACCGTGTCCCCAACACTTAACATCTGGCATCTGGCATCAAGCATCCAGAATTATTCTATCTTTGTAATAGGAACAAAACCCTGGCTTTTCAATTTTAATCCATTCTCAATGAAAAAACTTCTTCTTTCATCATTGCTGGTTTTCGTGATCGCTTCCATCCTTGTTGTGGAATATAAGCATTCGAAGGCCTTCCAGCGTGCTCGGTTCGAATCCTTCCTGAAGCAGGAATACCACAACCTGCCTCATTCCTATTCAAAAGTAGAAAAAGAAGCCACAGCTGATCAACCCGATATGGCAGCATTACAGGATTATTTCATGACTGTTGACCCTGCCACGGGTACGATCCCCCGTGAGCGTCTCTATCAGGCATACCTTGAAACGCGGAATATAATGAAACAAAAAAGTTCCGGAGCTTCCGTCACCTGGACCGGTTATTCTTCAAATATGGGTGGCCGCACTCGTACGATCATGTACGACCCTAATGACCCTACACAACATAAAGTATGGGCAGGAGGCGTAACGGGCGGGCTATGGTATAATACAGACATTACGAATTCAAATCAATCATGGGTACCGGTGGGTGACTTCTGGCCAACACTGGCTATCCGCTGCATCACCTATGACCCGAACAATCCTTTCATTTTTTATATCGGCACAGGAGAACCCGAAACCGCCATCCAGACCTACCGTGAATCTTCCGGACTTGGTGATGGCATTTGGAAATCTACCGACAGTGGCGTCACCTGGAACCTGCTGAGCGCCACCACCGGCTTTGCTTATGTTCCCAGGATCGTTGTGCGAAATGAAAGTGGCAGTAGCGTGATCTATGCTGCGGTGGTTTCGGGTTTATACCATGGAATCCATAACAGCCTTCCATCCGACGGCCTCTTCCGTTCAACCAATGGCGGAACTACCTGGACCCAGGTTTTACCGAACATTACAGGATATACTGTTCCCTATTCTCCTTCGGATGTGGTTCTTGGGGCCGACGGTAGGATCTTTGTGGGCACCATGCCCAACCTGGATGGAAACGGAGCGGCAATACTGCTATACTCCGATACCGGCTTGCCCGGATCGTGGAATGTAAATACGACTTACCGGGATCAGATCCTTGCCGATCCACAGTACAACATCCCCGGCCGTGTAGTTTTCGGGTGCGCCCTATCAGACCCGAATGTGGTTTATGCACTGGTAGCATCAGGAGTGATCAGTTCCGTAAATAATTTCAAATACTTCTATTGCTATAATATCCTTCGATCTGCGGATAAAGGAGTCACCTGGACAGAAGAAAACCTTCCTACCGATCTGAATGGGCAAACGAATTTTGCCTACCTTGCCTGGCATGCACTCGATATTGCTGTTGATCCGAATGATCCGAACACGGTATTTATCGGCGGACTCGATGTACATAAAACCAACAACGGGGGAACATACTGGAACCGAGTCAGCGACTGGTCATTGATGTATTACGGTGGGGGAAGCGAATATGTTCATGCCGACCAGCACATCATGGTTTTCAAACCGGGTTCCTCTACCGAATTGTTACTGGGATGCGACGGCGGAGTATTCTATACGGCTTCAGCCAATACTATCATGCCGTCATTTGAACAACGGAATCTCGATTACAATACCCTTCAATTCTATTCGGCCGACCTGAGAAACGAAACAGGAGCTACAGAATTAATAGGAGGATTGCAGGATAACGGATGTCTTTATTACTACGATTTACCGGTTACCATCAACGATATGGTCAGCGGAGGCGACGGCGCCTTTTGCTTCTTCGACAAAAACGACGTTTTTTATTCCATTTCATCGGTCTATTACAACAGTTATTATGTCCAGATCAATGGCGTCACAACCGGTTACCTGACTAACTGGTCGAGCGGGGTATTCGTGAACCCGGCCGACTACGATTACCGCAGTAAGGTACTCTATGCCAATGCCTGTGATTTTATCGGTGATTACCTGGATTATTACCTGCAGATTTCGGATGTGACCGGAAGTGGATACGGGGAATTCAAAAAGGTGGGCACAACCACACAGACCTATTTCTCTGCCGTGAAATGGTCGCCCTTCTCACCTTCCGGAAATGCAACCATTTTCCTTGGCACGCAGTCAGGGCGGCTGTTCAAGGTTACAAATGCTGCGCTCATCCCCGCTACGACCGAAATCACAGGTTCCAATTTCCCGGTCGGAAACATTGCCTCTATCGATATTGGGAAATCGGAAGATACCCTGCTGGTGACCTTTTCAAATTATGGAGTGACTTCTGTATTCGTGACCTCTGATGGAGGGCAGAACTGGGTTAACTGCGAAGGTAATCTTCCCGACATGCCGGTAAGGTGGGGAATTTTCCACCCGCAGAATTTTAAACAGGTCATGCTTGCCACCGAAACAGGCGTGTGGACTACCGATAATATCACTGCTTCACCGGTCACCTGGACACCGGTTACAACCGGGATGGCCAATGTACGGGTTGACCAATTGAACATCCGCACCAGCGATAACACCGTGGTGGCCGCATCTCACGGGAGAGGACTTTTTACCACAACATGGGATATTGAGGATGCTATTGATAACCCGCAGCTGCAAGCTTTCATTATATACCCAAACCCGGTGAGGGATGTACTAAATCTTTCTTTTGAAACTAACAGGACGCAGAATATTCTCTTCAGGGTTTTTGATCCATCCGGAAAATCAATGATTGATGAAAACAAAGGAAAGATCAGTGGTCGTATTGAAGAACAGATAAATGTTTCCAGCCTTGCCCCGGGCGTTTATCTTGTCAGTGTTTATTTAAACGGAAAAAAAGTAAGGACGGAGAAGTTTATTAAATACTAAGTAAAATGAAGAATAAAGAATGAAAAATGAATATCCAATACCCAAAACCTAATACCTAATACCCGTTTTCCAGAACCCATGACCCCAACCAGATCCTACGCACTTTACTCGACGGAATACTTCATGAATGAGGCGCTTAAGGAGGCAAAAAAAGCCCTGGAAAAAGATGAAGTGCCGATCGGGGCGGTGATTGTTTGTGAAAATCGCATCATCGCGCGGGCGCATAACCTGACGGAAACCCTGAATGATGTGACCGCGCATGCCGAAATGCAGGCCTTCACGGCTGCTTCCGGCTATCTTGGCGGAAAATACCTGAACGAATGTACCCTTTATGTGACCGTCGAACCCTGTGTAATGTGCGCCGGGGCGGCTTTCTGGACGCAACTGGGAACACTGATTTACGGGGCGGATGATCCCAAAAGAGGATACAGATTGGTGAAGAAACAACTCCTGCATCCAAAAACGAAAGTAGTCTACGGGATCCTTGCTTTGGAATGTGGCGAATTAATGACCTCCTTTTTTCAATCCAAAAGAACATGATAAACCTCTGTGGTCCTCTGTGCCTCCTCAGTGTACCTCTGTGAAACCGGATAAAAAAGATTGTTACACAGAGAACCACAGAAAAGACACAGAGTTTCACAGAGGAAAATCTATAAAAATAATACCGATGGAAATTCAATCCCTAAAGAAAATAGTTTCTGAGATCACCGATACTGCCTGCAATCTTTGGGAAAAAGGGTGGGCCGAACGCAATGCCGGTAATATATCAGTGAATATCACCGGTCTGTTTTCTGCTCAGGAGTCTGAACTTTTCACGGATATTGCAATTCATCCATTGCCGGTGAGCTATTCCTCCCTGGCGGATCAGATCCTTCTTGTTACCTCTGCAGGCAGCAGAATGCGCGACCTCGTAAAAAACCCATGGGATCATCTTTGTATCCTGAAAATAAATACATCGGGAACCCATTTCAAACAGTGGCCGGAAAAGGACCAGGAACCCACATCCGAACTCCCCACCCACCTGGCTGTGCACGACATGCTGATCCGGACAAAATCCGCTGCAAAAGCGCTAGTACATACCCATGCCACTGAACTCATCGCCCTGACACAAATCAAGGAATTTTGTTCTACAGAAACGCTGAACCGGTTACTCTGGAGCATGCATCCCGAAACCAAGCTTTTCGTTCCAAAGGGACTTGGATTCATTTTCTATGAAATATCCGGAACTTCAGGCATCGCTGAAGCAACTGCAAAAACACTGGAAGATCATCCGGTTGCCTTATGGGAAAAACATGGCATACTGGCCACCGGAACAACGGTGAAAGATGCTTTCGACTCGATCGATCTTCTTGCTAAATCAGCCAGGATATACTTTATGGTGAAAAGTACTGGTTACGAACCTGATGGATTAACAGATGGGCAACTAAATGAGCTGATGAGATGATGAAATTATTAACAATTCATTTTTTAACTCGTGAACCCATCAACTCATTAGCTAAATTTGCCGCATGAAAAAATTGATTCTAAGTTCCATCTTCTGCCTTCTTTGTTATACCTGTATTACTGTTACAGCTCAGAACGCTGACAGCCTTGCCATCAAGCGCATCTTCAGCGATGCACTGACAGATACCAATTCTTATCATAACCTGAGAAACCTCACCGGCCAATATAGCGAGCGGCTCGCAGGATCGGCCCAATCGCTGAAAGCCGTGAAATGGGCCGAGCTAGTGCTGAAAAATATGAGGCTTGATACGGTCTGGCTCCAGGAATGCAGGGTCCGGCATTGGGATAGGGGAGAAAAGGAGACCGGGAAGGTAATCTCTGTAAAAGCCGGAAACCACAACCTCAGCATTTGTGCCCTGGGCGGCTCTGTTCCTACCGCCGCGAAAGGCCTGTCCGCGAAAGTCGTAGAGGTGAAAGATTATGATGACCTGAAGAAACTGGGCAGGGAAAAGGTTAACGGGAAAATTGTGTTCATCAACCATCCTGCTGATCCGGCTTTGTACAATACATTTGCGGCCTATGGTGGTGTAGCCGGCTACCGAGTACGTGGCGCCGTTCAGGCTGCATATTATGGCGCCGTGGCCATGATCGACCGTTCCTCCACCACATCCCATGATAATTTTCCGCATACCGGTATCCAGCATTATGCGGATACGGTGAATAAAATCCCGGCATTATCGGTCAGCACCAATGATGCAGATAACCTTAGCCGCTGGCTAAAGACAGATCCGGATCTGAACTTATTCCTGAAAACATCCTGCCGCGAACTACCGGAAGTAACTTCCCATAATATTATCGGCGAGATCCGCGGAACCGAGCATCCGGAAGAGATCATCGCCTTTGGAGGCCACCTCGATTGCTGGGATATCTGCCAGGGTGCACATGACGATGGAGCGGGTGCAGTTCAGACCATTGATATTTTAAGGATCTTCAAATCCGTTAACCTGAAACCCAAACATACCATCCGGGTCATCGTTTACATGGATGAGGAGATGGAACAACGGGGCGCGAAAGCTTATGCGGAAGCAGCAAAAGGCAGGAAACATATTGCTGCCATCGAAGCCGACCGCGGCGGCTTCACGCCCTGGGGTTTCTCCATCGATGCTTCCGACGAACAAATAAAGAAAGTACAGTCGTGGAAAAACCTATTGCTTCCTTACGGATTATTCTATTTCGAAAAAGGCGGAAGCGGTGTCGATATCCGCGACCTGAAGTCCCAGGGTGTTCCGTTGTTCGGATTGGTTCCCGATTCACAACGCTATTTTGATTATCACCATTCTGTCAATGATTCGTTCGACAAGATCAACATCCGTGAGTTGCAACTAGGAACTGCTACTATGGCGGCGTTGGTATATTTGATAGATACATACGGATTGTAAGTAGCTCGCCAGCTTATCAGCTAACTACCTTTGCCTTTTCTTTCTTTACTGAATAGAGCTTCCGTATGGCGTAACCGGCACCCATGAGAAATAAAATACCGACTCCGCCATCGATGGGAGCGCCAACCGGATCACCTCCGTTCTGTCCATGACCAGGCACTGGAGGCGGATCAGTGGGGTCAGCACATACGGAAGAGAATGAAAGGGAAAGAAGACACACAGTGAAGAGTAAAACGAATAATCGTATAAATTTTTTCATATATCTTTTATTTTAATTAATTCAAAAACACTTTTTCATTGACGGTCCCTTTGTCAGTGACAATCCTTATGATGTAATACCCGGAGATCACGTTCGGGGTCAGGATGTTTGTATTGCCTGACTGGAGTTCCTTTGAAAAAACTTCCTGTCCGAGCAGATTATAAATGAATACACGACCACTGCCGGTAGTTTTCTCAGCAGTGATATAAATATGATTTCCGTTCGAATAGAAAGAAACACCAGCCGGTTCCGCCGGATCATTGATCCCGAACGGACCTGAGAAGTGGAGCAGGAACCGTTGGTCGTCGTCGCTGGTGGAAGCAGTAAATGAATAGACGGGATTCTGCATAAGGTTCTGGGTTTTGCCGGCTTTCATGTCTTCCAGGGTGATGGTTGATCCGGAGACAAAGCTGTTCAACTCGCTTGCTGTCAGGGTATATGAACCATCGGATCCTGCCTTGAAGCCAAGCGGCAATGCGGTCTTGGCTGCCGATGCAGGGAGGGAGTTGATGGCCAGGTCGGTATTATCAGGAGTTATGGTATAGAGCATTGGAATTTGCGGGTTCATGGTGCCTTTCTTGAGAGCATCAAATTTCCCGTCGTAATTGGCCGAAGCCTGTTCAAAAAGCACAATATAGGTTTCATCGCTGAAGGTTTCGTTATCCACTTTCAGAACTAAGTAATTTTCAGGGATCGATTTGCTTTCTTTATAAAAAGTTCCAAGACCGCTGGTTGTACGCATGAAATTGTTTATTGTAACGGTCCTTTGTGTTTCGTTGCCATTGGCATGTACAAAGAATCCCTGCATGGGCGGAATGTATTGTGATCCCCCGCCGATTGATGTTCCGGAAACCAGCTGCAAAAAATACCGGTAGTTCTGGATAGAGGCATCATAATAGTATAAGGCATTATCAACTCCATCGCCTTTCGTAACCTGGTTCCAATCAAGCGAAGCGACAAAGGGGTTTCCAATCATGTTCCAACCGTCATATCCGCCGGAAGCAAAGAGAGTATATGAACAGGTCAGAACCAGGGGAGATGCAGCAGGATAGGTGTTCAGTGCACCGGAAAATGTCTTGGTTTGATCGGTGGGATAAGCAACCAGGTAGCCGGTTCCAATCCCGAAATTGGTTTCGAATAATGAATTCCAGTTTCCGGAGCCGTCTTTCGAGTTGATCCAGGTAGTGATTGGCTCATCCCATTTATAGAAGTCATCCCCGGAATTTGGTGGATTTGCCACAAAACCGGGCTGTATAGCTTGAGCAGTTACCGGACTTGAAATAATATGATATTTTTTATCATCGGAAGTTATATAGCTTGTAAGAAACCGTTTGACTTGCACATTCGCATTATTGGTAATGGTGCCGTTATCAAGCAGGGCTCCTGTACCGGTTGCATCGGAATTAATGGTCAATGTACTGTAGGTAAGATCGATTTTTGCATTGGGACAGGTCAGGGAAGACAGTGGGTTAATGACAACATTAAGAGTCGTAGTTACACCGGCGCCATTGTAAAAAGCGGCACTGCTCGCATTGGTATATCGCAATATTATATTCATGCCGATCGTAATGTTGGTTGTGAGGTTCGTGGTGGTGTTTTTTGACATTCTTCCTGCATCAAAGCTCCCGCTTCCGCTGATGGTACAACTTGTGCCATCGATATACAAGCTGACAAGGTCAACGGTAGTTCCGCCATCACTGCTTCCGATGGTGCCATTGTTAGTAATATCTCCGTAAACATCAACAAAATAAGTTGTGGACGCATTGTTATCCCAGAGTTTTCCTCCATTATTGACCGTCAGGTTATTGCAATTGCCCGCATTATCCGTTACAGTTACAGTATGACTATTGAGGATGATAACATTTTTACTGGTAGCATTCGGGTAGTCGGAAGCATCGTACCACGTTCCGCCAATCTGTATTTGCCATGTTCCAGGCGCATTCCAGTTTCCACTGGTTTTTGTCTGGTAATTTGGATTTGCAGCTAAAACATTAAATGCAGCGCTTGTACCGGCAATAAGAGTGGGAGTTCCGGAGGTTTGTGCTGCAGTGATTGTCAGGTTATAACCCTCCTGAAGAGTAACCCCGGATATGGTTACTGTATTTTGGCCGTTGAGGATTGTTCCAGTAGTTGTTCCGCCAATAGTGCCTGTTGATGTCAATGAAATCCCGCAATCTGAAGTTACATTTGCAGCATTATTCGATACGTCCTGAGCCTGGACCTGGACACTGAAAGGTACACCTGTGGTAGGTGCTACTCCGCCATTAACAGAAATTACTGCCAGATGTGTCGGTGCTCCTGCTGAGCCGGCAGGTGTAACATCTGCCCAGGTTGTTCCAATCCTTAACTCATCCATCTGAATAAATGGAGTTGTTGCCGCTGCATCTTGTCTAATTAATATCCGATCTACATTTGCTAAATCTGTTCCTGTATTAGTCGCTGAAGCCGTTGCAGCCGGTTCAGTTCCTCCGGGAGTTGGGTTAATCCACATTTTTACAACATCATTTGTAGTTCCAGTCACCATTTGATATGAGATAACAATGAAAACAGTTGTATTGATGACAGTTGCAGTTGACCAAACAGTATTAGTAACCGTTGTGCGGGGATTAATGCCAATATCATAACCTGTTCCATCTTTTCGGGTCCAAACAGTAGCACCGTAATTAGACCCTGTTCCTTCATTGAAACCAGTAAAATATCCTCCGGTTGTGTTTAAAGACCCCAAAGAAGTGACATCTAATAAAAAAGAATAATAAACAGTTCCGGATGTTTGTTGTGTAAATAACATAGCAGCATCAATCCCGGCTCCATCAAATGTGACTTTATTTCCTGTCGATGCGGGAAGACCCGCGTAACTTAAGTTCCCCGATGCTATTAATAAAGCATCCCCTGAATTTAATGGAGTCCAATCAGTTTGGGTTTGTAAGCCTTGACCAACAGTATAATTCATTGGTTCATAATGGGGTAACGTTACCTGTCCACACCCCAAATAAGTCATTCCGAAGGCAAGAATAAAAAGTAAAAATAATTTTCTCATAC
>PLMO01000104.1 GCA_003142515.1 Bacteroidales bacterium | reverse complement strand
GCATACGTGCTGACTTTATAATAGTGTCAAAAGGAGGATAAGTAATATAATCCCAATGATGATTCCGAACACACATCCGCAGCCTTCTCTTAATCCATCGAAAAAACCCATTTCGAAAACATTAATTCCTGAATCAGTCTTTCTGTCTTTTATGGAAGTGAAACCATTGATGAACCGGTTCGTACTTTGCAATCTGTATGCAAATGTGCATAAAAACAGAACAACTTTGACAGTATAAACGTGGCTGAAATATAATTCTTTTGAACACCCGCTGATCGGTATTGGAAAACGTAACGCGTGACGCGTGATTAATACGTACCTGGGTTTAAAGCCTGACAATGGATTAAAAAAGAATTTTTATTACTTTATCATCTGTAAATCTTTTAATTTTGTTCCGGAGTCATATTATTTTTAAAAAAATAATTTGTCATGAAAACAAGAATGTTAGTAGTACTTACCCTGGTTATACTAGGACTTGTCAGCTGCAAAAAAAGCTCATCAAGTGATGAACCGGTCAACACATTTGAGGGAGGGAAACTTTTCAAGAGCCCTTCCGGATCATTTTACATCGCCCAGCTGAAGGGTACATTCCACCAAATGGGCCGGCAATACGGGTTGCTTTTAAAACAGCCGCTCGGTGATTTTTACAAAGAAGCGATAGTCGATTTTCTGATTGGCGAAAAAGGTATAAAATATGAAGACCTGGTAACTAGCGGAAGAAAATATTATAATACCTTTCCCCAGATCTTTAAGGATTATCTGGATGGGATTGCCGAAACAAGTGGACTGACTTCTGATCAAACATATATCATGTCAGCGTCTTTCCTGATGATCTACTCCACCGGATGCAGCAGTTTGTCTGCCTGGGGAGACTATACTTCCGATCATAGCGTGGTGGCCGGGCGGAATCTTGATCTTGTCTCGGCAAATTTACGGCTGTTCAGCAAGTACTTCCATATAGTGGTCTGGAATCCGACAGGATATCCGGCATCTGTTGCAAATATTGATTTTATTGGATCGGTTTTCTACCAGACATCTTTCAACAACAAGGGGATCTTCCTCGAACTGCAAAACGGCCAGGCATCAGATACAACGACCGTCATGGCAAGGGAGAACACCAATAATATCCTTCTGGAAAGCCTTTTCAGCAATATTTCCAGCGACGAGGTTGACCGTTGGTTCAATACAACTCTTCCACAGGCCGGCTTGATCATGAATGCTTCTTTCCCGGATCATGCAACCATTTATGAATGGGCGACCTACAGGGTAGTTTTGAGACAGGCCCAGGGTTTGATCTCTGCTTCAAACGACTTTATAGATCCTTCCTGGCATAATTACCCGATCATATTCTCTGATTCTACCAATCAAGGGATAGGGTACACTTACACCCGCCGTACAAACCTTATAAAACTTGGAGAGCTGAATAAAGGGAATATTACTCCACAGAAAATGATGGAGATCTTTGATTTAACAATTCCACAAGGCGGAGCAACGTTTCCTGAAGGAGGCCCGGTCAAAACGATTTATTCGGTCGTTGTTCAGCCCTCTCAGTTAAAGATATGGCTGAAAGTACGTGAATATTCAGGATGGGAAGAGATTGACCTTAAAAATTATTTCGGGAACTGATTGATGAACCGGTTCGCACCTTGCAATCTGTATGCAAATGTGCATAAATTTATTTCAACACATCATTGTCATGAAATCCCTTAAACTCATTTCTTTCATTGGAATCGCATTATTGATCCAGTGTAACCGACCGGAAACAAAAACATCTGAATTTGACTCAGTCAGCCGGGTTGCAACAGGTAAACCGGTATCTGTTATGCTGACAAGTTACAGCACCACCCTGCTGGCCAACGGTAAGGACCGGACCCGTTTAAGAATAGCTGTGACGGATAGCCTCGGTCGGGAGATCGCCTCAGCCACTGATTCCATCCATATTTATGCAGCCGGAGACGGAAAAGTTACAGCTGCTGATGGCCGCGATCTCATTCTCCGGACTGATACGGCCGGTAAAAAATATGCTGCCTGCCAATTGGTGAATGGAATTTGCCACCTTTTATTCATTGCCGGTACCAAACCCGACAAGATCAAGGTTGAAGCCAGGTCGGGAAAGCTCTGGCCCGGATCTCATGAGATCCATACGCTCCCGGCGAACCTGATCATGATGAAGTCGAAGCCGGAACAGCTACCGCTAACGACCAAACCCATCGACAGGATGATCGGGGCCGATATTTCATTCCTTCCACAGATTGAAGAACAGGGAAGGAAATTTTTTGAAAACGGTAAGGAGAAAGATGCCATCAAACTATTGCGGGATCACGGATTCAATTACATCCGTTTAAGGATCTTTGTCAACCCTGAAAATGAGAAGGGATATTCGCCGGGCCAGGGATATTGCGGGCTCAGGCAAACCCTTGTAATGGCCAGGCGGATCAGGGATGCCGGAATGAAATTGTTGCTGGATTTTCATTACAGCGACTACTGGGCCGATCCGCAGCAACAAAATAAACCTCATGCATGGACAGATCCGGATTTTAAAACGCTGAAGGATTCCCTGAAAACATATACCACAAAGGTGCTCCTTGCCCTGAAACAACAGGGTACATTGCCTGCAATGATCCAGATCGGGAATGAGATCAACCACGGGATACTCTGGCCAGATGGTCACATCGGCCATCCCGACCAACTGGCTGACCTGCTTAAAGCGGGGGTTGAAGGCGTGGAAGCTGTAAACCCTACCCTGCCTGTAATGATGCATATTGCCCTTGGGGGACAAAATGACGAGGCAGTATTCTGGCTCGACAATATGATTGCCCGTGGAGTGCAGTTTGATGTTATCGGCCTCTCTTATTATCCGCGTTGGCACGGCACCCTCGATGATCTGAAAAGCAACCTGATTGACCTGATGAAACGTTATAACAAACCGTTAATTGTGGTGGAATACTCTGACTTTAAGCGTGAGGTGAATGATATCATATTCAGCCTGCCAAACGGCATGGGAAAAGGTTCCTGCATCTGGGAACCCCTTGACCGGAGAAGTGGCTTGTTTGACCGGGATGGAAAAGCTACCGGGCTATTCTCAGTGTATGACGAATTAAAAGAAAAGTATCTTACGGTGTCGAAGTGAGATTACCACCACATTGTTTTTTCAATTCAAAGATGATTCCGGAGATAACATATCTTTTTAAAAAATTTTGTGATTGTTCAGACGTACTGATAACTTCATAAATTCTGGTTTAATTACTAAAAGTTTTGGGCTAAAGCCCTGTTGTTTTGTGTTTCTTGTACCCCGGCCTAAAGAGGCTGTGTAAAAATTCCAT
>PLMO01000003.1 GCA_003142515.1 Bacteroidales bacterium | reverse complement strand
TGCTGGAGATGGTCAACCAGAACATGGAGCGCATCAGCCTGATCATCCTCGGTTTCAGCGCTGTTTTGATGATCATCGCCATCGCGCTGATAAACAATACCATCCGGCTATCAGTTTATTCGCGGCGTTTTATCATCCGCACCATGCAGCTGGTAGGCGCAACCCGGAGTTTTATCCGAAGGCCTTTCATCCGCAACGGAATCATCGATGGCCTCATCAGCGCCATATTTGCAATCGGGCTCCTGATGGTGGTCATTTATTTTCTCTTCCAGGAGATCCCTGAACTCATCCAGATGGTTGATCTGAAGCTATACATAGGCCTTATCATTACCGTTCTTTTGCTGGGGATCCTGATTTCGTGGTTCTGTACCTGGCTGTCGGTGAGGAAATACCTACGGATGAAAACCGATGAATTGTATAAGTGATTGAAAAAAATCCCGTAATTTTGAACCGAATTTGAATCATATCATGGAAAAGAAAATAAAAAAAACAGCACCGAACAGGCCTTTTACCCCAACTGCAAAACCCCAGGCGGCACCCGCATCAAAAACTTCTGCAACCCCTGTGAAAACAGGTGAATTTGCCTTCGGAAAAGAGAATTACCGTTTGCTTTTTATCGGTCTTGCATTCATCGTGCTGGGTTTCATCCTCATGATTGGCGGGGGGTCGAAAGATCCCAAGGTGTTTAACCCGGCGATCTTTAATTTCCAGCACATCACGCTGGCTCCGATCCTTGTCCTTACCGGGTATGTGATAGAGATCTTTGCCATCATGAAGAAACCGAAGGATTGATATGTCCCTCATACAGGCCATTATCCTCGCCATCGTTGAAGGGATAACCGAATTCCTGCCTGTTTCTTCCACCGGGCACATGGCGCTTGTGGCATCATTCATGAACATTGAAAAAAATTCATTTACCAAACTTTTCATTGAAAATATCCAGTTCGGCGCGATCATTTCCGTGCTCCTGATCTACTGGCGTAAATTCATTGATTTCAAATCCTATCGTTTTTACGTGAAGCTGCTGATCGCCGTTATTCCCTCCGTCATTGTGGGATTACTGATCAAGAAGTACATCGATGAGGTGCTCGGAGAGCCTGTGTTCATTGCAATTGTAATGTTCCTCGGCGGGATCCTTCTGATTTTCGCGGATCAATGGTTTAAGGACTCAACTCTTGAAAAGGAAGAACAGATCACCTATAAAAAAGCGCTCATAATCGGATGTTTTCAACTCCTGGCCATTGTATTTCCCGGATTCAGTCGCAGTGCAGCAACCATCATCGGGGGAATGCAGCAGAAACTAACCCGAAAGCTAGCTGCCGAATTCTCTTTCTTCCTTGCGGTTCCCACACTTGCCGGTGCATTCGCCAAGAGTCTCTGGGATGCATACAAAAAAACGCCGGAAATCCTGGATCACCACAATGTAATGATGCTGATAACGGGTAATGCTATTGCATTTATCATTGCGATCATTGCCATCAAGGCATTCATCGCTTACCTGACCAAACATGGATTCAGGGTTTTCGGTTACTACCGTATCATCGTTGGATTGGCAATCATTCTTCTTCTTATCTTCGGAAAAGGATTTACCATATAACAGCTAACTTTTGCTGAGAAAACAAACAGACGCAAAGACTGGGCTTTTCATCTTCAAACAATCGGGAATATGGATTTTGATTTCGATAAAGGGGAGATCCTGCTTGTTGATAAGCCATACAAATGGACGTCGTTCGACGTTGTCAACCTTGCCCGGAATTATATCAGGAAACAGCTAGGAATAAAAAAGATTAAAATCGGCCATACCGGTACACTCGACCCCTTAGCCAGCGGACTGCTGATCCTTTGCACCGGCAGGATGACCAAACGGATTGAAGAATTCAAGGAGTTCGACAAGGAATATACCGGAACATTTGTCCTGGGCGCTACCACGGCCTCTTTCGACCTTGAAAAAGAGATCGATTGCCATTATCCCTGGGAACATATCACCAAAGAGGAAATCCTTGCTGCCATGGCGAATCTCACCGGCAGCTATGACCAGCTTCCACCGGTTTATTCCGCAAAGAAAATCAAGGGGAAAAGGGCCTATGATTATGCCCGAAAGGACCAGGAAGTGATCATGCAACCTAAACGGATCACCATTTCAGCCTTTGAAGTTCAGGAGATAAACCTGCCACAGGTCCATTTCCGGGTTTCCTGCAGCAAAGGAACTTATATCCGTGCGTTGGCGCGGGATCTGGGGGTAGCGCTCAACACAGGCGCCCATCTCAGTGCCCTCTGTCGCACACGCATCGGCCCCTATCATTTGCGTGATGCCTATAATATCGAAGATCTGAAATCAGCGCTGAAGGAAGAATAAATGCGAAATCTTATTTTGAAGTGCTGAAACTTGAAAAACGGGGAAGATATGTATATCTACGATTAGACGATTTTTGAGTTACGATTGAATTGTAAGATTGACGATCGACGAGTAACATATTCGAGTAACATATTGAAAAATCGTAAATTGTAAATCAAAAATTCATTCTAAAGTCGTAAATCCTGCCTGCGGCAGCTACGGTGTACCCACATCTTTTACAAGGTTTGTTCCTTCTATTATATAACCAAGTCTGTCTAATCCTCGCTTTAACACTATTACTCCAGGCGGCCCTTGCGAATCATATCCTTTCCATCCACCTAAACGTCCAATCACCCATGCAGCCCATTTAATTCGTTTAGGATCACGACGGTTTTGAAGTTTGATAGTTTTACCTTGTAATTTTTTATTCATCAAATGAAGCACTTCTATTTGTTCAGCATCAAACACTTCCTCTATCGGCTGACCTCCTTCAGGTTGGGAATACGCTATGTTCATTTGCAGTATTTACAAATAATGCAGTCATTTGCATAATCACAAACTTTCTTATGGCCCATCCACTCTCAAGTTCTGTTTCCTCAATACCAAATCCCTGATGCTTTAATAATCTAAAAATTTGTTCAATATACCATCGTGCACTATACCAGAAAACTATAATTAATGCCTGTTCATAGGTTTCAATCTTATGGGTGGTCAGTAACTTCCAATTGATAGGTTTGGATACATTGCCCGTTTCTTTCACAGATATGCAGCTTACGGAGATAGATGGAGGATAGCCTTTCTTTCCCAGGTTTTGAGGACACTTTAATGAACAGGTTGTAAAACGCAACTCTATTTTTGCCTCTCGCTTATATTGATTTTTACGATTATCTGTTGGCAGCTCTATCGTATAGTTTCCTGCAACCGGCTCAGAATCGACCTCCTTATATAGGCTACTTCCATTGATCAGTTTACGGTTCGTTCTTGAACGGATCAGTAAATGGTATTTTTCATCAGGAATGAGGGCAAACTGTTCATAAATATCTCCTTCCCTGTCTTCTATAAATGTTACCGCATCTGCATCTTTTAAAATATCCTTGCTTTTTTCAGCTACTTCAATCCACTTATAAGATTCTTTATCTTCTATTGGCTGCTTCTTATATTCTCTTTCTATTCTATCCAGCATTTCTTCGGGACGATGAAATACCTTGATATGTGAAAAACCCAGCGGGGATAAATTGTAAGCGTCCAATACCAAACCTGGATGAAGTTTAAAGCAATGAACTGCATCTGATTTATCAGAACGACCTAATCCACTGTTTGGTTTAAGCCTCCCTTTATGTCCACTTAAATTTATTTCACATGTGTCTTGCACACAAAGTAATTGCCTGCCTTTTGCCAATTAGCCCATACGCAATGTAGCCTCATTGATTAATTGTTCCTCCTCTATTCTTTCATTGTTTAAAAATCTGTAATATGCTTTTTGTTCAGCTCGGGTTTTTGTAAGTTGTCGAATTGATGAACTGGGATGTTGGCTTAGCTTTCTCCATAACTCTTGGCCTCTACGTTCTAAACGTAAATCACTAAGATGTCCTGTATAATCCGGGAAAAATGCGACTGGGTTTATGTTTTGATTCATCCTACAAATTTAGTGTTATTTGTGGGTACACCGTAGCTGC
>PLMO01000040.1:8048-13559 GCA_003142515.1 Bacteroidales bacterium | reverse complement strand
ATCATGAACTTCAGTCCAACTATCGTTGCGTTTCTTTGCAACTGGTGCGCTTACACCGGCGCCGACCTCGCGGGTACTTCCCGGATGCGCTATGCCCCAAATATCCGCATCATCCGCGTCATGTGTTCGGGAAGGATCGACCCTACCTTCATTCTGACTGCCTTCCAGCAAGGCGCCGACGGCGTTTTGGTATGCGGTTGCCATCCCGGCGACTGCCATTACCAGACCGGAAATTACAAATGCCTCCGAAGGTTCAAGCTGATGGAGAAATACATCGCCCAAATGGGGATTGAGCCGGAACGGCTGAAGCATGAATGGATCAGCGCCAGCGAAGGGAAACAGTTTGCAGAGCTGGTAAACGAGATGACCAAAGCCATCCTTAATGTAGGCCCATGCAAAATAAAAAGCACACTGGAAGTTAAACATTTAAAATCCTAAAAGATGCCTTCCGACTCACCAAATCCAAAACCCAAACTGAAACTCGCCATTTACTGGGGAGCCGCCTGTGGCGGTTGCTGTGTTTCGGTGCTCGATACCCATGAGAAGCTGCTGGATATAGTAGCCGTAGCCGATCTTGTGTTCTGGCCAATCGCCATGGATATCAAGTACAAAGATGTGGAAGCCATGCCCGACAAATCCATCGATGTGACACTTTTTAACGGAGCAGTCAGGAACAGTGAAAACAAGCACATGGCCCAGGTATTAAGGAACAAATCGAAGATCCTCGTGGCATACGGCGCCTGTGCTTACATGGGAGGGATTCCGGGTCTCGCTAATTTCACTACTAAGAACGAGATCTTTAAACGAGTTTACGACGAAACGGAATCGACATTTAACCCGGAAAAGATCAGGCCCCAGACGGAATATGCTGTCAAAGAAGGAAACCTGGAAATCCCGGAGATGTTCAACGATGTTTATACCCTCAACCAGGTGGTGGAAGTGGATTATTTTATCCCCGGCTGTCCGCCTCAGAGTGAGCGCCTTCTCGAAGTTTTCACAGCTATTGCTACAGGAGTCCAACTGCCCCCGAAAGGATCGGTTGTAGGGGCAAATGAGAAAACGAACTGTGATGAATGTAAACGTAAAAAATCGGATAACAAGGTCATTAAGAAATTTTACCGCCCCTGGGAGATCCAGGATGACAAAGAAACCTGTTTCCTCGAGCAGGGAGTGATCTGCATGGGGCCCGCCACACGTGGAGGGTGTGGCGTACGTTGCGTGACCGGCAATTCACCCTGCCGCGGATGCTACGGGCCACCGGCAGCCGTTTCGGATCCCGGCGCCAAGATGATGTCGGCCATCGGAACCATGATCGATGCAGATTCACCTGAAGAGATCGACAAGATCATCGATACTATTGTCGACCCGGCAGGACTGTTCTACCGGTTCAGCCTCCCCTCATCAATCCTCGGAAGAAAAATTGTCTAAGAAAAATCGAAATAGATGAAAACCATTACCATCGACCCTATCACCCGCCTGGAAGGCCATGGAAAAATTGAAATCTTTCTTACTGATGAAGGAGAGGTTGATAATGTTTACTTCCAAGTACCTGAATTGCGGGGTTTTGAAAAGTTCTGTGAAGGAAGGCCCGTGGAGGAACTTCCTTCCATTGTGACCAAGATCTGCGGCGTTTGTCCCGGTTGTCATCACATGGCTTCCGGAAAGGCCGTGGATGCTGTGTTTGGAGTTGAGCCCCCTCCTACTGCAAAGAAGCTTCGGGAACTATTTTATATGGCCCATTTTGTTCATAGCCACATTGCCCATTTCTATGCCCTGGCAGCGCCTGATTTTGTAGTGGGTCCCAATGCCAGCCCGGCTGAACGTAACATCCTCGGTGTCATCAATAAAGTCGGGATTGAGATCGGGACAGAAGTGATCAAACAACGCCGCATCGCCCAGGAGATACAGGCCTTGCTTGGCGGTCATCAGACCCATGTGGTCATGAACATTCCCGGGGGAGTAAAAAAAGGCCTGACGGAAGAAGAACGTGATGATATCGTTAAAAAAGCAGAAGGGTTTATCGGATTTTCAAAATTTTCGATAAAACTCTTCAAGGATGTTGTACTGGGGAATAAAGATTATGTTGACCTCATCCTCAATGGACCCTATTCACTGAAACTTCACTCAATGGGGTTGGTGGACAAGAACAACAAGGTTAATTTTTATGACGGAACCGTGCGGGTTGTCGATACGAAAGGAGTAGAACTTTATAACTATTCCCCGAAGGATTATATGGATTATGTTGAAGAAAGGGTGGAACCCTGGACCTATTTAAAATTCCCTTACCTGAAGAAGATCGGTTGGAAAGGCTTTGTCGACGGCCAGGATTCAGGCGTGTACCAGGCCACTCCCCTTTCCAGACTGAATGCGGCAGACGGAATGGCAACCCCGGTTGCACAGCAGGAATATGAGTATATGTTTAAGACCCTGGGCGGGAAACCTGTTCATGCGACGCTTGCGATGCACTGGGCAAGGCTGGTGGAACTGATCTATGCAGCGGAACATTGCTATGAACTGGCCACAGATCCCGAAATTACCGGGAAAGAGTTGCGGGCTCCCATTGAAAAGATCGTGGGAGAAGGGGTTGGGATTGTAGAAGCACAGCGGGGAACCCTGACCCATCATTACTGGACAGATGACCGGGGAATGGTAAAGAAAGTGAACCTGATCGTGGGAACCACGAATAACCATGCCGCCATCTGCATGTCGCTGAAAAAAGCGGCACAAGGGCTGATCAAAAAAGGGATCCCGGCAACAGAAGGTACACTCAACATGATTGAAATGGCTTTCCGCGCGTACGACCCCTGTTTTTCGTGTGCTACGCATTCATTGCCCGGGCAAATGCGGATGGTTGTCAATTTTTATAATTCAAAAGGAGAACTCATCCGGAGCATCGGAAGGTGAAAATCAAAGAGATGCAATGTGAGAAAATTTTGATCCTCGGGATCGGCAATGATATCCTGAAAGACGACGGGATCGGCCCAAGGCTGGTAAAAGACCTTCAAAAAGAGACCTTCCCTGAAGGAATTTGTTTTAAGACAAGTTCCATGGGCGGACTGGAGATCCTTGAATTGATCCGTGAATATCATACTGTCCTCATTATTGATGCCATCAGAACGAAAGACGGAATGCCGGGCGATGTATACTATTTCAACCCTGCTGATTTCCATGAGACCATGCATCTTTCAAACCTGCATGATGTCAATTTTATCACTGCCATCGAACTTGCAAAAAAGATCAAGTTGTCGATCCCGGAGACCATACACATCATTGCTGTAGAAATCGTGGAAGATCTCGAATTCGGTCGTTCATTAAGTCCTGAACTTGAAGAAAAATATCCTGAGATCATGGAACGTGTTCACGAGTATTTGTATTCCAAGTTATTCCCGGTTGTAGGGTGATTCAATTCCCCGTTCAGTCATTTAACGCCGGCAATAAAATCGAATTGAACAGAAGTTTGTAGGTTGCCGGCATCGATGCACGGAAGATCGGACTGAAGCCCATCACCACCATCTGCCCTTTTCCCTTCTTCATCCACACCATGACCGGTTTATTCTCCAGCAACTTCTTTCCTTCAAGAAAGCCACTCATAAGCAGTTCTTCCTCCCCGAAATAGCCGATCACTCTCCGGTCCATATCAAACCTGGGAACTGATGTTGTGAACACCGGTTTACCGCGGTAAAAGATTCCGGTCATTTCTCCCATGCCCCATGTCAGTGAGCTTCCCTTTACCAGTTCCATCCTGAGGAGTGAACCGGGGCATTGGATTCCCTTTAGGCCGGGAGGTGCAGTAATATCATGAAAAGGCAAGTGGAATTCGTCGGTATCGGATTTGGATTTTAGCACCAGGTTTGTATCGAACAAATCAGTCGACTCACCCCAGGCAATGATCTTCCCTCCTTTATTAAAAAAAGACAAAAGGCTGTCGAGACCCTTAATTCCAATCCCTTTCGAGTATTCTGGACGGTAATTATTGATCCGGTATTCATCCTGAACTTTATATTTTCCATCCTTCAATATGGATGAATTCTGGTCCGGGAAAATGAACAGATCGAATTTTTTGGCAAAGTTCCCTTTTGCAAATTCAACCGGCCGGATCACCGTATAACCGATCCCATAGCTATCGAAGATATACCGGGTCCAGCCGGCATCCAGATCGTCGAGCCAGGTTTCCACGAGGGCAATCCTTGGAAAGGATATCGTCTGCCAGCTTGCATTGGGAATTTCAATAGTGAAGATCAGCGGAAAAACTGCCTCTTTCAGGATCTCACCGGCTGCCCCTATGATGAAACTCCCAGCAGGTATGGTTTTCCCGTTCAGCGTAAAACTTTCCGGGTTCCTTTTAACCGTTATTCCTTTCTGCAACGCGGTAAAAGCTAATTTGAATGACTGGTTATTGGTGGAGGAGAGAATTGTATACGGACTCTCCATGAAAGGAACTGCCAGTGTGAAATCTCTGCCTGTTTTATCCAGGTTATTCTCCAGGTCTGTATTGCGGGCGTCCACTTCCACAGAGGTCAATCCCATATGCAACGGCATCGACCAGGTGGTGATATCGTAAGGCTCCATCAGTATGCCTCCCTGTGTAAAATGTCTCTCCGGGTATTTCTGTTTCTCCATCACCTCCTTGATAAAAGCCCGGAATGGCTGTGCCAGCGGAATGACGATATCGCCTGTTTTGTAAGTGGTTTGTCCCAATGAAATATCGGTTTTTAACTGGAATACATCAATTCCATGTTCCTGCATCAACCTGACAAGATGGACCAGTTCGCTTTGGTCGGGCTGATCTTTTGGAAGGATGTAATAGAATGGAGCTTCGTTCTTTCCTTTTGCAACCTCTTTTTTGCATAATTCATTGCGAAGGGTAAGGATCTTCTTTTTATTTTCGGAGGCAGTCAGCAGCATGGTATTCATCGATTCGACTTCATATTTCACGATATCCCCGAGACGCCACCATCCACCGGGCCAGGGTTCAGGCATATTGATGCTTTTCTTGTATTCGGCAAGGCCTTTCTCGCCACCCGTAAGTTCTGTCGGTTCAATGTAGATCGGCTTTGCTACCTGGCAGCCGGCGGCTTCCGTCAGCATGGCGATCACATTCTTCCAGATGCAGGTCTCGGTGGAGCCTGGCCAGTAGTTATCGAAAATCGAATGCTGTGTGACTCCTTTCAGTCCCGCTTTTGTCATGTCACTGATCATCTCCTGCCCAAAGATGCCGGTCCAGATGAAGAGCGATGCATCCACGTTCTCGGCGATCGGGTCGGCGTTGGGTGGGACAAAATACCGCGCCCCGCCGGATCCCATCTGGTGTTTCTCTATCATTACCTGGGGGAACCAGTCGGTGCTGGTCAATGCAGAGATAGCTTTTGTATCGCTTTGGGTCAGAAAAATGAAGTCGCGGTTATTGTCATGCCCTATATATTTATGGTAAACTCCGGGCAGGGAGGACCCTTCGTATTTCGTTTCTTTGTTCTGGTTGTAATAATTCACCACCATGTCCATCCCGTCCGG
>PLMO01000040.1:0-8041 GCA_003142515.1 Bacteroidales bacterium | reverse complement strand
CAGGTTTGCCAGGTTGGCAGGCGACGAAAAGCAGGCAATGTACATCGGCTTGCCCATGGGAGATTTCCCGATCTCGATCATAGAAAGTCTGTCAGACTGCCCATCCAGGATTTTCAAATAGTCTACAAGTTGTTCGTATGTCATTAACATCCGGTCGCTTCCCGGAACGAACCCGAAGAACTTTTCCGGAGTTTCCGGTATTTGTGAGATTAACCTTGCTGAAATGAATATCAGGAAAAAGAAAATAATGGTTCGTTTCATAATTATTATGTTTTAGTCTTATGTGATTTTTTCATCGCGAAGTCTATAAGAAGTAAATTCCCTTCATATTCTCCTAATCTCTGTGTAACTCTGTGCCTTCTCTGTGTAACTCTGCGTAATTCCAATCCGGGGATTCGTTTAAAATTATTACACAAAGATCCACAGAGGTCAAAAAGAGGTTCACAGAGTATTTTATTTTGCATCTTCGCGTTTTCGCGGTAAAGAAAAAAATCTTTTCGAAAAAAAATTGAATTTCAATATCAAAGTTACGAAATCCCGCATGGAAGATTATTTTAACCACTTTATCTTCCTTTCTCCATGCAGGATCGACGATGCAGATAAATTTACATTAAAACTTTTAAAACTGTTTCTAATAAACCTCTCTTTTCAGATAATGTGTATGCAAAAGATCATGCGCTTTTTCGCTGAGGGGTTCTTCCAGGAAATCTTCATAAAGCGTAATTACTTCAGGATTTTCATGGGATTTTCGGATTTCCAGCCCCATCTCTTCGGCATACAGCGCCTGTAAACGTTTCTCACGGATCTCAGGATTGGTGGGGATGGGTTGTCCGCCTCCTCCCAGGCAACCTCCCGGGCATGACATGATCTCGATAAAGTGGTAATCAGCTGTTCCGTTCTTGACCGACTGCATGATGATCTTGGCATTTGCCAGCCCATGTGCAACCGCGAGCTTTAATTCTATGCCATGCAGGAAACTCCATTCCGGTAAAGGATTTTCGATCAGTATGGAAGCTTCCCGTATTCCCTGCAAGCCTCTTACCGGGGTCACGACAAGGTTTTCAAAAGGAATCTCACGGCCGGTTATTTTTTCATAAACGGTTCTCAATGTTGCTTCCATCACGCCCCCGGTTGCCCCGAATATCACTCCCGCACCGGTTGCTTTTCCCATGATAGAATCATAATGGTCATTGGGCAACGACTTGAAATCCATTCCTGCCTGGTTGATCATGATAGCCAATTCCCGCGTGGTAAGTACATAATCCACATCCTTATACCCGCTGGCTCTCATTTCGGGGCGATCAGCTTCAAATTTTTTCGCTGTGCAGGGCATGATCGAAACTGTCACGATATTTTCGGGTTTCAATCCCATCTTCTCGGCATAATAGGTCTTCGCAAGAACGCCGAACATCTGCTGTGGCGATTTGCAGGTCGATACGTTGGGAATGAACTCAGGAAAGGTTTGTTCCAGGTATTTGATCCAACCCGGTGAACAGGACGTGGTCATGGGTAACACTGCCTCCGGATCCTCAAACAAGCTTTTTCTTCTCAGGCGATCCAGGAATTCATTTCCCTCTTCGATGATGGTCAGGTCGGCAGAGAATGCCGTATCCAGGACCGAATCAAACCCCAGTTTCCGCAATGCCGAAACCAGTTTCCCTGTTACCCGTTTGCCCGGTTCAATGTTCAGGTCCTCCCCGATGGCGATTCTTACCGCAGGGGCTGTTTGCACAATCACATGCTTTGTGGGATCGAAGATGGCTGTCCAGACTTCTTCAATGTAGTTCTTTTCCACCAGTGCACCGGTGGGACAACGGTCAATGCACTGCCCGCAGTTTGTGCAGATCACTTCGAACAAAGGCCTTCCAAAATAAGTGGATATCTTCATGTCAGGGCCTTTGTAAACCGCGTTAACCGCGCTGACACCCTGGATCTGGGAGCAGGTC
Source organism: Bacteroidales bacterium (assembly GCA_003142515.1). Taxonomy (GTDB): domain Bacteria; phylum Bacteroidota; class Bacteroidia; order Bacteroidales; family FEN-979; genus FEN-979. Next base: position 6,095 of record PLMO01000040.1, on the reverse strand, counting down.
CGGATGCACCGCTGGCAGCGGATGCATTTGCTGTCATCTTTAATGATCGAAGGCGAAAGGTCGTCGATGGTATATTTCTTACCCGGTACAAGATCGATGAATAAGGGTTTGATGATCTTGAATTCTGAAGCAAGCGCCTGGAGTTCACATTTCCCGTTCTTATAACATTTTGTACAATCCGCATTGTGTTCAGAAAGCAGCAGGTCGATCATGGTTCTTCTTGCGCTCCTGACTTTGATGCTGTTGGTATGGATTTCCATTCCTTCTTCCACCGGGGTGGCGCATGAGGCGATCAGTTGTTTCGAATGTTTTTCCTCCACCAGGCAAACCCGGCAGTTCCCGGCTATCTGCAGATCCTTTATGATAGCAAAGTGTCGGGATATTGATATTGAATTGTTGCGCGGCATCGAGAATCGAAATCCCGGCATCCACTCTGACCTCGATCCCGTCAAGCTTCAGTTTGACTTTATGGGTAATGGCTTCCGGTGAAGTATTCAGATCAAAGACTTCGAATTTTTCTTCGATCTCATCTTTTGCAAGCTGAAGTGTGATCCCGATATAATCGTAAAGGTCCTGGCGTAAGAATTTGTAGTCTTTTGAATCTAAAAGGTGCGACGTGATTATTTCGTTGAATACATCCATCAGGTCAGTAATCTCCTTAGAATGGAAACCCTCGTTGAACCGGGCAATGGCAACATCTTCCATGTAGTTGATCATGAGGCTGCGGTCGGAATTGTAGACCGTGGAAGCCAGCAGGTTATAGGTTGTACTGGTCAGAAGCCTGAAATCATCCACCGGCTTGTTCTGGTAGTCTTTAAACTTCTCAGAATTGTCAAGGGAAAGGACACGGGCATTGATTTTCGAAAGGATCTTCTCCTTATCCGTGATCATCATTTCGTAAATCAACAGGTTGACCCTGATGGAGATGTGTTTCAGGGCTGCTTCATTTTTCGTGTTCCATTCCACCGGGTTGCTTTTCATGCGTGCCAGGAGAAACAATAATCTGCGTTCGATGAGATGTCGCGGCGAAGGTTCCCAGCTAAGTGCCTTGCGGGTATAACTGGAATCCACGTAGAGCTTAAGGTCAAGGTATTTAAGCATCCAGAGCCTTTCAAAGGGAGGTGGTGTGATCCCTATCCTGCCCATAATGGTCCTCAGTAAGATGCCGGGGTAAGCGATCCATTTTGGGAGATGGATCGGCTTGACCGGTTCACCAAAATAATCCTTAGTTGCGATATCAAACAATTTTTTGTGTGAGGTACACCCATCCGGACTGGCGGCATAAATGTCGAAAGAAGGTAGTTTGTGGCTTTGCTGGATGATGCTCAGCAGCAGTTTGGCAAGTTCATGGATATGAATATATGAAACAGCCGATTCTCCTCTGCCACCCAGGATGCGGGAATCATAATTCCGGGCCAGCCAGGTTTCGAGGAATTTGTATAATGGAGGGTATTCACACAGATCACTGAATACTGCTGCAAACCGAACCACCGTGCAGGGAAAATCCCTGGATGACTTTCGTAATAGTTCCTCTCCGAATTTTTTTGTTTTTGCATAGGCAAAATCTGCATCCGGAGGTGATTTCTCATTCACTACCTGGCCGGTAGTAGGAAAAACACAGGCAGCCAGCGAGCTTGCAAAGATAAATCGTTTGATATTGAGTTGCCGTGCCAGTTCCACCACGTTTAACATACCTTCCACGTTGGTACGCTGGTAGGCAGCATTATCGGAATAATCAAAATCATAGAAAGCTGCCAGGTGAAGGAGGTAATCGGCCCCGCCTTTGTTCTGAATGGTTTCAAGCACCTCTTTGAGCTGTACCTTGCTGGCAATATCCCACTGAATCCAGTGGATGTTCGGGTGAAATGCGATGCCTGCTTCCCTTGATGACCGCCTGGCAATGGCAATGATCTGGTAATGTTCCTTGACCATATCCATGAAATAGCGGCCAATAAAACCGGATGCCCCGGTAATGATGATGGTTGGCGGATCATTTCTCATAAGCAAAACTCTTTTATTCTTTGGAAGATGAGGAAGATAATTCTTTGGTAAATTGTTGTCTATAGAGAATGTAAAGCACCAGAATGGTAAATCCCATCAGGAAATCTGCAAGGCCTGAAAAAATCACCATCCATTTATGATCGACGAAGAAAAAATAGGATAACAGGAAAATGGTAGCAACGAATTTTGCAGTGCAAGAGAGGACGATCAGCTTATAAGAATTTTCCAGGTCCAGCGCCGCCCAAATATAAGCAACGGCCACTACCAGGTGGAATACCCCTCCCTGGTCGGCAAAGAACTTTTCTGTAAGATGAAACCCGAAAAACTCGATAACAGGGATCGGAAGAATGACAAGGGATATCCCAAAACAGATTGAATGTATTGCAACCAGCCAGAGAATCCACTTTAGCAGAAGATCATAGCGGATATTTTTCATATTAATGATCGTTTATCTGTGAAATAATTAACAGAAGCGGGTAAAAGTACTAAAAATATTCGAAAACGAAATATTTTGAATAACATTGAATCCTTTTTTTCAGAATTCACCAACGACATCTGGAGACTCAAACATAAAATCTTCCATCATCCGAAGTTTTTAAAAAGATCTCTTCCGGGTAATTGATCGATAACAGGAACAACCCGTTAGGTGGCACCGAATACCCTGCTGCCCTCCGGTCTTTTGAAAGGATGATCCGGTCAAGATCTTCCAGGTTTAATTTTCCTCTCCCCAGTTCGATCAACGTTCCGACAATAGCCCTGACCATATTCCTCAGGAAACGGTCGGCCGTTATGGTAAATACAAGAAGATCCTCCTTTTCTTCCCACTTGGCATATTCCACGTGACAGATATTGGTTTTTGTTTCCTTCGGCAGCTTGGCAAAGGAGGTAAAATCCAGGTTGTTCTTCAGGATCTCTGCGCCCAGGTTCATAAGGCCTGTATCGAGTTTCCCGGGATAATACCAGGAGAATTCATGTCGGAAGGGATCTTTCTTCCGTGTGATAATATATTGATAGGTACGTGAACGTGCGCTGAACCTGGCATGTGCATCTTCCTTCACCGGCAGGATTTCCTGGATGGAGATTGCATCGGGAAGGTACCCGTTCAGTTGGTAAACCAGTTCCCTTCTTGCGGAAACGGATAGTTCAGCATGATGATCAAAGTGAGCAAAGAACTCACGTGCATGTACCCCGGCATCGGTCCGCCCGGTACCCGTGACTTCAATCGGTTCCCTGAAGATTACGGTCAGGGCATCTCTCAATGTTGACTGGATGCTCGGGGCATTGTGCTGGCTTTGCCACCCATGGAAGGATTTCCCGTTAAAGGATAATCGCAGAAAATAGCGGTAATTCAAGGATCTCCTTATTTTCTGCAAAAGTAACAAAAAGAGAATATTTATCTCCAAAAAAATGCCGCTCTTACCGGTAAAGATTTTGTATAGATTGTTTATAAATTTTCAGTTTGTGAAAAAATAAAATCCAGTTGTTAGTTTATTAACAAAAGAACTTTTACCTTTGCAAAAGTTTTTCAACCGATCATTTCCTCATATCATTGATTCATTGCAATCCAAATTAACACCAATATAACATGGCAGCTAATAACAATCTAATTAAGGAGTTAGTAGACAAGTATGGAAGAGATCGCACCAGCCTGATGCCCATTCTACAGGGTGTGATTGAGCAGAATAATTTCATTTCGGATATGGATATGACCGAGATCGCAAAAGAGCTTGACCTTTCCGCCGCACAGGTATTCGGTACAGCGACCTTCTATTCTTTTCTCGACACAATCCCCCGCGGAAAATTTGTCATCCGCGTTTGCAAGACCATCACCTGCGATATGCACGGAAAAAAAATGATCATCCAGACGCTGGAAAATTTGCTCAAGATCAAGGTTGGAGAAACCACCCAGGATAAAAAATTCACATTGCTTGAAACCAATTGCCTGGGATGGTGCCATAAAGGGCCATCCATGCTCATCAACAATGATGTATTTTCTGAACTTACTGCTGAAAGAGTTCATGAGATCATCGCCGGATACATGCATAAATAAGGTATAACAAAAAAAATCAAGATTCTATGGCAGAATTCCTGAAACGAGTTGATTTAATATTCGGAGAATATTCGGATCAAAAATATAAGACCCTGGAAAAGACGATTAAGCGTCCTAATGATGATATCATCAAGGATATCCTCGATTCGGGTTTACGCGGTCGTGGTGGCGCCGGTTTCCCTACGGGCATGAAATGGAAATTTACCATGGAACAGCCGGGGGACGAAAAATATGTCGTTTGCAATGCCGATGAAGGTGAACCCGGAACGTTCAAAGACCGTGAGATCCTGACACAGGTTCCCCGCAAGGTATTTGCCGGTATGGCCATCTGCGGAAAGGTGATCGGGGCAAAGAAAGGATACATATACCTTCGCGGTGAATACCGTTTCATGTTACCTGAACTTCTGAAAGAGATTGAGGATTACAATGAGACCGCCAAGGAACTCGGTATCGATTTCACGATTGAGATCCGGATGGGAAGCGGCGCTTATATCTGTGGTGAAGAAAGTGCGCTTTTTGAATCCATGGAAGGCAAACGCGGTGAACCCAGGAACAAACCTCCCTATCCTACCGTTGCAGGTTACCTCAATAAACCCACTGTTATCAATAATGTTGAAACGTTTGTCAATGTCCTGATGATCTGTCGGATCGGGCCGGTTCAGTATAAAAAGTTGGGAACACGCGACTCAAGAGGATCAAAATTGTTCTCCGTCTCCGGAGATACCCCGATCGCCGGCATCTATGAACTCGAGCTGGGTATGCCCCTGGAAAAATTCGTTGAAGAATTCGGCGATGGCGATACCAAAGCCGTCCAGGTCGGAGGAGCTTCCGGTTTCTGTGTTCCCAGGAAAAAATTCAAGGATACCATCATCGGTTTTGAAGGTGTTCCNNTGAGAAAAGGCATTGAAGCCGTAAAAAGAGGCGACAAGCCCATCACCTACCTGGAACAGTTGATGAAGCTCAGCGAAACGATGAAGATCACAGCCAAATGTGGACTCGGCCAATCGGTTGCCAATTCTTTCTCATCGATCGTGAACAACTTTAAAGAAGAAATGATTTACTAATTAAAAAGACTTTAGACTATATATATGACAAAAGAGATCAATCTTAAAATTGATGGCATAGATCTGTCTGTGGACGAGGGCACAACCATTCTGAATGCTGCCCGAAAAGCCAATATCCAGATCCCTACCTTATGTTATCATGAAGATTTATGTGTTGCCGGAAACTGCAGGGTTTGTGTTGTGGAACAAAAAGGTGTAAAAAACCTGGTTGCATCCTGCGCTATGCCTGCTTCAGAAGGAATGGAGATTTTTACCAATACCGGGAAAGTTCGCCTTGCACGGAAACACATCGTTGAATTACTGCTTTCAGAACACAATGCCGATTGTACCAAATGTTACAAAAACGGAAACTGTGAATTGCAGTACCTTGCATCTGAAATGCTTACCGGTGAACCGATGTTCATCGATCTTGTACCGGATAAGAAATACACTATCGATAAATACAACATGGCCATCATCAAGGACGACAGCCGTTGTATCCGATGCCAGCGTTGTGTGAGGACATGTGAAGAGCTCCAGAGTGTGAGTGCACTCGATGTGGCTTACAGGGGCAACCGCATGAAGATCTCTACCTTCTTTGAACACCCGTTGTTTGAAGTGGTATGCACCAATTGCGGACAGTGTGTAAACCGCTGCCCGACCGGAGCCCTCATCGAAAGAAATTATATTGACAAGGTATGGGACGCTATCTATGATCCGACCAAACATGTAGTTGTACAAACTGCACCTGCAGTCAGGATCGCTCTTGGGGAAGCACTCGGAATGCCCGCAGGTAAGATCGTTACCGGTAAGATGGTCACCGCTCTGAAACGACTGGGGTTCGATTCTGTGCTCGACACCGATTTCACTGCCGACCTTACCATCATCGAAGAAGGCCACGAACTGTTAACCCGTCTCAAGAAAGTGCTGGTTGACAAGGATCCTTCTGTCGCTCTGCCGATGTTTACTTCCTGCTCGCCGGGCTGGATCAAATTTATTGA
>PLMO01000164.1:10752-16769 GCA_003142515.1 Bacteroidales bacterium | reverse complement strand
ACTTATAATTTTGATTCCCTGACATATAAAGAATTACTTTGTCGTGTAATATGCACACCACAGGAATCAAATATTTGAGCCTTCAAATGGTATATTTGAACGGAAAGAAGAAAAACGGATTGAAATTATCCCCAGATTGGCAGGAAGTACGGTTAAGAAAGTATGTTTCTTTCGAATAAAACTTTTACAAGTTCACAATTGTTGAATGAATTATAATCTTTCCTTAGTTTGCAAAGTATATTTTCTACTGTTGAAATTGATAACCTTTTTTTTAAGGCAATTTCTTTCAGGGTAAAACCTTCACTCATTAACATTGCAATGGAAAGTTCATTCCGATCAGGCGAATTCAAGTAATCAGTTGGTTGTTCCTTTATTGTCGAAGGGAAATATTTCCCGTTATAGTAGATCCCTTGAATTGCTCTTTTTATTTCGGTTTTGTTTGCTGATTTGGTTATATAACCATTCACCCCTGCTTGAATCATTTTTCTTTTCCATTCCACGGATTCCTCACCGGTAAATACCAATATAGATTTTCCAGGGAATCGGTCCCTCAGGTCTTTGACGTTATCCTGAGGACAACTCTTTCCAATCCATAAATCAAGTATAATAATATCAAAGAGGTGAGAAGCCGCATTGATTATAGTATCCCGAACATTTCGGAATAATTTTCCTATTTCAACTCCATCACGTGAAGGATGGAACATATTCCGAAGCCCGACTCCGATTATAATTTGATCATCAACTACAATAACGCGGATCATAAAATTCAAAATTAAGATCAAATATATGAATATATTTTGATCTGTATTCTTTTTGTTGATAACTTAACATTAAATGTTAAATTATTAACCATAGTTAAGCGGCATTACACATTCTGTTTTGTTGGGAAATTATTAATAAATAATGCCTTTTTAAGTAAACACGCAATCCCCGTCGCCATCCTGGAATGCCGGTTCCGGGAGATCAAGTGTTTTTGGGATGAAATAAGGCCGGAGGATCTTTTTCTTATAAAGAAACGGGGATTTTGTTTTCCTGATCTCTTCTGAAAGTTCCGGATGAAAAACCGTAAGCATGTTCAGCTGGAAATCGAGCATTGAATTGAACAAGAATTTAACCAGGGCTGATTCCATCCCTTTATTAAAAAATGCATATGGAACGGTGAGATGATTGTTTCGGATCGATAACATAAGAAAAGCGGTAACAGTGCCTGTTTCATTTCGAAATTCCACATTCTGGCAAAAAAACCGTTTTGAAACTGAAGAAAAATAGTACCTCCGGCTGTCAACATCTTCCTCCTGCTCCAGTACCCAGGGATACCTGTTTATCCATTCCAGTTCCTGTTTTCCTCTTTGTATCGGATAGGATTGATTACAATTATTGATCAATTTCTCTGTTTCCGGACTGATCTCTTCAACATATTCATAACGAAGGTCGGAGTCCAGCTTATAGCCCGGGTAAAAAACCAGCCGGATGGAATTGGCAAGATTTAAAATAAAATCAAAGAGCTGAAGAACCGGTTTGATCCGGACGAAAATGCCTCCTCTCGGCGGTAGAATCTCCGCCAGGTTGAACCTCAGATAACCACGGATTCCAACCCTGGTGAAAGGAGCATGAAAGTATCCCGTCCGCTCATAAATTTTGAGGGTCCCCGGTTTCATATTCGTGATCATGGCGGTGTTGTCCCATTCCTTCATCGCAAAATCGAACAGTTGCTTAGAAATATTCTTCCCGCGGTATTTAGGATCAATCCAGAAACACGACAACCAGCTAATCCGTTTCCATTCCCCTTGGTAAAAGATCTTTTCGGGCAAAGCGCCAAGGTAACCGGCAACTTCATCATTCTCAAAGGCAACAAAAAGGATCTTGTCGGAAGCTGCAGCACGCGGATTATAGGCATAAGATAGCGCACGATGCTTTGAGATCGGGATATTTTTCAGCTTTGAAAAAAACCCCGAAGAAACAAATTCAAGAATGGTTCCGGTGGTGTAATATTTGATCTCCATCCGTTATCGCCTGATCAGATTTTTTCCAAAGATAGATTTAATCATGTAATAAAGATATTCCGTTCCCAGGATCTGTTTTGCATCCAGTGATGTTCCTTCAAACGGGATCCGCTGGATATTTCTGCGGATGGAATCCTGCTTCAGCCCGGCGCCTCCAAACGTCAGGTCTGCCAAGGGCTGCAAAGGATCGAAAATCATGTCAAAAAAGGATTTCTTCACGCCGTGATCGGTGAATGGAAACGAGAATAATTTTTCCTTTATGCCGAATGTTTCAGTTATCGCACGGATGCTCTCAGCCGTTTGCCGGATCTGCTCCTTTTCTGGCAAAAACCGGTACTCGGGATGATCGATGCTGTGTGCGCCAAAGGTAAATCCCTGCTCAATAAGTTCCTGAATCTGGTTTGAGTCAAGGTAAGGGCGATGCTTCTGCAGGAATTCATCAAAATGAACATCCAACTGCAACGCCAGTTCATCCAGAATATGCCGGTTTGCATAGGAAACTTCAAGCAATCCAAGGTAATCAGAAGTAAAGGGAAGATGATGTTCCCCGAACCAGTTTTCCAGCGATTTTTGTTTGCCGGTAAGATCATTTCCATTCTGAAGTCTATCGATCAGCAGGCTTGCCTTGTAACGATAAAACAAATCTATGTTGTCAATAAACCCTGAATTCAGGAAACACACTGCCGGGATCCCTTTCCAGCGAAGAATGGGCGCAGCCACATCATGGAACTCACGAAGGCCGTCATCAAACGACAATAAAAACCTGTTGCCGGGAAGAGGCCGGTCATTATTGATCGAATCCAGGAAGTCCCTAATTCCGATGGGTTTGTAATGCAATAGCAAAAAATCAAGATCAAGGATGAATTCCTTTGTGGTCCTTATGGTATAAAGATGCTTCACATGGGGAACGTCTTCATCGGAAACAAGGTGGTAAAATGGAAAAATGATTCTTTTCCCAGTAATCCGGATCAGTCCATTCATCGGGAGGCAAGGATTATAATGAGTGACAAAGATAAGAAATTGAGAGATTCGGGATGCTGGATGCTGGATAATTGAGAATCCTCTGACCTCCGAATTCTGACTTCCGACCTCAATTCTCCATCCTCCATCCTCCATCATCATTTTTAACTACTTTTGTATGATGGAATCCACCCGGCAACAAAAAATTTCACGCCTGATCCAGAAGGATCTTGGCACGATCTTCCAGGAACAGGCACGCAATCATTTCAGTGGCGCGCTGATCACTGTTACCAAGGTTAGTGTTACCAAGGACCTTTCCCTGGCAAAGATCTATCTCAGTCTTTTTGCAACAAAAGACAAAAACGCTTTACTCGAAATGATCCGCACACGCACACGGGAGGTACGACACGACCTGGGTACGCGGGAGCGTAACCAGTTGCGCGTGATCCCCGATCTTCAGTTCTTTCTTGACGATTCACTGGATTATATAGACAATATTGATCATTTGCTACAGGATAACTCATGATCATCTGAAAAAACAATTCGAAACTTATGCAGTACGATCCCATTAAAAAATCACTGGGAAAACTCTTCAATAAAACCCCCTTCCTGCGAATCCTTTTTTATAAACTTCTGGATACTCTTCTTCTCCGTACGTGGCATGTAAAAAAAGAGATCCGTGAATGGAGCAAAAACCATAAGGGAACCCAGCATATCCTCGATGCCGGCTCCGGTTTCGGGCAATATACATTTTTCATGTCGGGAATGAATAAAAATTGGGCGGTTGAAGCCGTGGATGTGAAAGAAGAACAGATCGCTGACTGTACTGCTTTTTTCTCCCGTATCGGCCGCGACAATGTTGTGTTCGGGATCGCCGACCTGATCACTTACAACCGGCCTGACGCCTTTGATCTGATCCTCTCCGTGGATGTGATGGAACACATCGAAGACGATGACCAGGTCTTCCGGAATTTCTATAAAGCCCTGAAACCGGAAGGAATGCTACTGATCTCAACGCCATCCGACCAGGGAGGTTCAGATGTTCATGATCATGGGGAAGAAGCATCTTTCATTGATGAACATGTTCGCGACGGGTATAACATTAATGAGATCCAGGAGAAGCTGAAAAGGGCCGGATTTACTAAAACCACTGCCCGTTACACTTATGGGAAACCCGGCCAGACCGGCTGGCGGCTTTCCATGAAATATCCNNATCTTTAATTGGATGGATCTGGCTAAGCAGCATAAAACGGGTACAGGACTTATCGTGAAAGCGTATAAGTAAATATTTACGATTGTCGATTTTAGATTTTAGATTGTATTGACGATTGTGGATTGTCGATTACGAAAATCGAAAACCCAGAACCCAGTACCCAGAACCCAAAACCTAATACCAAATGCCCAGAAATCTAAAATCGTAAATCAAAAATTGAATTCTCTTTTTCGTAAATTCGCAAAAAAACCGATTGAATTTCCCTTTTTACATAGCAAGGCGATACCTGGTTTCGAAGAAAACCCACAATATCATCAACATCATCTCTGCCATATCCATTGCCGGTGTAATGATTTGCACCACTGCGCTGATCATTGTCCTCTCAGTTTTCAGCGGGTTCGAACGATTAGTGATCTCCCTTTTCAATGCTTTTAATCCCGATATGGAAATTACCGTGAAAGAAGGAAAGACCTTTGATTCAACCTTGCTTCCGGAAGACCGGATGCGGAAGATTCCAGGGGTGGTTTACCTGGTAGAAGTGATCGAAGAAAATGCACTTGTGAAATACAAAGACAAGCAATACATCGCAACTATAAAAGGAGTGGGCGAGGATTATGCGAAGATGTGCGGCCTCGATACCATGATGTCGGAAGGAAAATTCATTTTACAGGAGGGTGATCGCGATTTTGCCGTGCTGGGATATGGGGTTGCCTATTACCTTGGAGCTAACCTGGATGATTATGCAAACCCCATATCCATATACGTTCCACGCCGGAATGCCAGTTTCACGGGTGGGTTCGAGAATGCCTTCAATAATGAGGTGATCTTCCCTTCCGGATTTTTTTCGGTACAGCAGGATTTCGACATCAAATACATTATCCTTCCCTTGCGTTTCGTAAGAAAACTGCTTGAATATGACAAGCAGGTTACGGGCCTGGAAATCGGGATCGCAAAAGGAGCCGACGCAGAAAGGATCCAGCAACAGATCACAAACCTGGCCGGGAATAAGTTTAATGTTAAAAACCGGTTCCAGCAGCAGGCGTTGCTTTATAAGATTATGAGATCGGAAAAATGGGCGATCTTCCTCATCCTTACGTTCATCCTCATCATAGCTACTTTTAATGTAATCGGATCCTTATCAATGCTGATCCTCGATAAAAAACGCGATATTGCTGTTCTGCAATGCCTTGGCGCCAGCCAGTCGAAGGTAAAAAGGATCTTCCTGTCCGAAGGATTGCTGGTCTCTTTTATCGGCGCGACAGGGGGATTGATCCTGGGTGCTGTTACCTGTTTTTTGCAGCAGGAGTATGGCTTTGTCAAACTCGGTTCCGCCAATAGTACCTTCGTGGTCAGCGTTTATCCTGTGCACATGCAGGTCCAGGACTTTATCTTTGTATTTTTTTCGGTACTGCTGATCGGCAGTATCGCTACATGGTACCCAGTCTTCAACATCCGCAAGATCGAAACGAATATTCTCAACCAACGGTTCTGAAGAATCTTTGTTAAGGCAACCTTAATTCTTGTTTAGCGTCTGTATGAGTGATCATTAAATTTTCTATCTTTGGTTTTTCTATCCTTTATTTTAATGCAATGAGGAAAAAATCAATTCTTTTTCAATCAGCAAAGTCTTTCCTGTTTTTTTACTTTGGTTTTTCCCTTTTATCGGGGACTGTATTTGCAGGTGAAATTCGTGTCAACAATGGCAACACGGAAGTCCGGATTACGGCAAATACCTACCAGACTATCTCCTTTTCGGCAACACTTTCTTCCATCCAATACCGGAATGTGCAGACCAAACTCGGTCCATTTAATGAGGTTTTTGTCAAGGGATATGGATACAG
>PLMO01000164.1:0-10712 GCA_003142515.1 Bacteroidales bacterium | reverse complement strand
TTATCAAATGAACCAATGGCTGGGCGGTCCGTTAGTGAAAATTACGCAGGTGGGAATCCTGCGGTCTTTGAACCTCGCACGAATGGATATTTCACCGGTATGGTATAATCCTGTAACCGGTAAACTGAGAGTTTATGAACAGCTTGATGTTACCGTCCTCTTTACGAATGCCGACATANNTCCTGTTTTTTTACTTTGGTTTTATCTTTTTATCGGGGATTGTTTTTGCAGGTGAAATTCGTGTCAACAATGGCAACACGGAGGTCCGGATTACAGCAAATACTTACCAGACGATTTCCTTTTCGGCATCGCTTTCTTCTATTCAATACCGGAATGTGCAGACCAAACTCGGTCCATTCAATGAGGTCTTTGTCAAGGGATATGGATACAGTAACACCGTGGGTGATCCAAAACTCCCGGTTTTCCATAAATTGATTGAGATCCCGCTGAATGCAGGCTTTTCCATCCAGGTCACACGGGAGAAATACAAGGAATATGATCTTTCTTCCGTCGGGATCAATGATCGCATTATCCCTGCCCAGGCGCCGGTATCCAAAAACATTACTGACCCAAACCAGATCCCATTTGTTATAAATGCCGCTACTTATCAAATGAACCAATGGCTGGNNTCCTCTTTACGAATGCCGACATACCGGCTACAATTCAACTAAAGAAGCAAACCTACTCTCCTTATTTTTCAAACCTGTTCACAAGGGTTGTAAACTACATGCAAATGCCCGACAGCCTGATCACTTCTGCGCCTGTGACCTATGTCATCATCTCCGCACCTGCATTTCACGATGTACTTCAACCTTTTATCGCATGGAAAAAGAAAAAGGGATTCAATGTTATCGTGGGTTATACCAGCAACCCGGCTGTAGGAACGACTACCACTTCCATTAAAAATTACCTCCAGGGCCTTTATAACAATCCCCCCAATGGGTACCAGAAACCCAGTTTTGTATTGTTTGTGGGCGATGTAGCGCAGATCCCGGCCTGGATGACAAACAGCCATCCTTCCGATATGTATTATTGCGATTACACCGGCGACAACATACCTGATGTGTTTTACGGGAGGTTTGCAGCGCAAAATGTAACCCAATTACAGGCTTATATTGATAAAACCCTGGAATATGAACAGTACACAATGCCTTCCGATGCATTTCTCGGGGAAGTCACCATGGTGGCCGGAAACGACCCAACCAACGGGCCACTTTATGGGAACGGGCAGATCAATTATGGCACCAGCAATTATTTCAATTCAGCGCACAGTATTCTTTCACATACTTACCTGCAGCCCGAACCTACAGGAGGAAATTATGCACAACAGATCCATCAGAATGTTTCCAATGGAGTTGCATTTGCCAATTTTACGGCGCATGGCAGCGAAAATGGCTGGGCTAATCCGGAATTTGTCATTTCTGATATTGCACCGCTGCAGAACGATCATAAGTTTTGCCTGATGATCGGAAATTGTTGCTTGACATCCAATTTCAGCACCACCTGTTTTGCCAAGGAGGTGACCCGGGCAGCGCATAAAGGTGCACTGGGGTACATTGGGTGTTCGGATTATTCCTACTGGGATGAAGATTACTGGTGGGCCTGCGGATTTAAAGCCGTGACAACAAACCCGGTTTATGATCCCCAGCACCTGGGCGCTTATGACGTAACCTTCCATGACCACGGAGAAAGCCCTTCCAAATGGTTTGTCACCATGGGACAGATGTTCGTTGGCGGTGACCTTGCCGTGGAAGAATCCTCCTCAGGAATAAAACTATACTATTGGGAAACCTATTGCCTTATGGGAGATCCTTCACTCAGCGTCTATTATTCCATCCCGGGACCGGTTGCAGCTTCCTACCCTGCAGCCACTGTTGAAGGAACGTCCAACCTTATGGTTACCACAGAACCTTATGCATATGTCGCCCTTGCAGTNNGCAACAGGGCCTTATGTGGTGCTTTCGACATATACCGTGAATGATTCCCTGGGTGGAAACAACAACCACCTTGCAGATTACGGTGAGTCGATTCTGTTAAATGTCACTGTGGAAAACATTGGAATGCAAACCGCTTCAAATATTATAGGAACCTTATCTACCAGTGACATGAATGTCACGATTACCTCCGGATCCTTCAATTTCGATTCTCTTGGTGCAGGAGGAAGTGTAACCGGAAAGAATGCATTTGCCCTGACCGTACATCAATTTGTGCAGGATCAGCACCAGGTGTATTGCAACCTGCTCCTGACCGACGGCACTAATGTATGGAATTCGACCCTGGTGCTGCCATTGAATGCGCCTGTCCTGACTCCGGGAGCTGTCACCGTGCTTGACCCCTTACCGGGAGGAAATAACAACGGCATTCTCGATCCCGGCGAATCAGCCACGCTGAGAATCGCAACGACTAATACCGGTCACGCATTTTCTTCAAATACCATTGCACACCTGACGGTCCCGTCTTCTTCTGCGCCTTATATCCTTGTGTCCAATCCCAGCTATTATATCGGATCGCTGAATCCAGGTTATCCTGGTTATGCGGATTTCCCGGTCACTACGAACGGAATCACTCCTGTCGGAACGGAAGTGGATCTCAATTACCTTGTAACAGGAGGTATGTTAAATCAGTATTCCGGACAGGATTCGATAAACCTTGTGATCGGTCAAACGCCTACGTTTATCATGGGGAATAATACTACCACGACTTGCGGCGGTAAATTTTATGATTCAGGCGGTCCGGACATGAATTACAGTGACAACGAAAGTTTCACCTATACCTTCAACCCCGGCACAACAGGAGCAAAGATCCAGGCCGTTTTTTCGGCATTCGCTGTTGAGGAGGAAACCAGTTGCAGCTACGACTGGCTGAAAGTATTCAACGGACCCGATATTGTTTCTCCCCTGTTTGGAACTTATTGCGGGACAACCATTCCCGGGCCTTTTGTCAGTACAACCGGTCCCCTGACATTCCAGTTCAGTTCCGATTATAATGTGAATTTAGCAGGATGGGTGGCCGATATTTCCTGCGTCGATGTGCCGCTGAACCTGGCCGCCAATGCATTTCCGGCAGATGTCTGCCTTGGAAATACATCTCAGCTGGTTGCAATTCCTACCGGTGGCTCAGGGAATTATATTTATCAGTGGAATCCTGTAACTTACCTCGATGACCCAATCAGCAGGACACCGGTATCAACGCCCCAGGCCAATATTTCCTATACCGTTACCGTGAACGATGGTACTTCGACATTGACCTCCGGTGCAGTATCCCTTACGGTTCATCCATTACCTCCTACTCCAGTCATTACATTTACCGGCGTTTTATTCACTTCCAGTTCATCCACCGGTAACCAGTGGTACCTGAACTATGCCCTGATTCCCGGTGCAACTGATCCGGTCGATACCCCGACAGCATCCGGGCTCTATTATGTGATCCTAAGCGACACGGTGAGCGGTTGCGCCTCATTGCCTTCCAACAGCATCGATTTCCTCTTTACAGGGATAGATCCATTGACGAGTGGAGAGTTGGTCAGTGCTTATCCGAATCCTTTCCATGAAAATATTACTATCACATACGAAATACCGGAAACCGGTTCTGTTAAAATCTCTCTTTTTGATACATTTGGAAAAGAACTCAGGATCATCCAGGATAACACGAAACAAAGTGCCGGGAAGCACCAGACAGAAATGACTGCAGGACACCTGAACAACGGAGTCTATATCATAAAGATCCAAACGCAGTCGTATACCGTATCAAAAAAGGTCCTGTTAACTTATTGATTTTCTCTTTCAAGGATAGATTCTTTATAAATCAATTACAGATGAAAAAACTTATACTTTCTTTAATCATTCTTACCGGTGCAATTCCAGGATTCAGTTCACGATGGATCGGGATCAGCAGTTCCAATCCTGTTGCAGCGAAGATTTCCCTTGTTTCTTCGGATCTGGTACAATCGAGGGTTCAATTCACTATTGCCGGATTCAATCTTCATGATGTGATGACACCCAAAGGGTCTGCATATTCGCTCGATATAAAAAAAGGGTCACCCATGGAAATCGCGGGTGCCCCGGATCTGCCAAAACTCACGACATCCCTGGTGATCCCTGATAATGCCGAAATGGAAGCTGTTGTGGTTTCCTCTTCCTATAAGGATTTTCCCGGGATGGATATCGCACCCTCAAAAGGAGTGATTACGAGGGATATTGACCCTGCTACGGTTCCTTACCGGTATGGGGACGAATACAGTCGCGATGCCTTTTTCCCGGGAATGATCACCGGCATGCGTGATCCTTATATCCTCAGGGACCTCCGTGGCCAGACCCTCATAGTTTATCCTTTCCAGTATAACCCGGTTACCAAAGTCCTGCGCGTTTACAATGATCTTACCATTGAGGTTCGGAAAGTCAGCGATAACGGCGTGAACCCGCTGGTGAGAAAAACAAAAGACCTCCGGGTCAACAAGGAATTCAATGCTCTTTATTCGAGGCATTTCCTGAATTATGGATCGTTGACCTATACTCCGCTGAACGATTATGGAAATATTCTTGTTATTTCTTACGGAACATTCATGACGGCTATGCAACCTTATGTCAACTGGAAAAGGTCGATCGGTTATCCCACGACAATGATAAGTATCGATTCGGTTGGAACCACTTCTGCCCAGATCAAACAATTTATTACCGATTATTATAATGCACACGGACTTACTTTTGTATTGCTGGTTGGCGATAACGAGCAGATAACAACCTACCAGGGTAGTGGTGTTGGAGGCGCTTCCGACAATTATTACGGTTATATTGTCGGGAACGATCATTATGCTGATGTTTTTATCGGGCGGTTTTCCGCTCAAACTATCGACCAGGTGAATACACAGGTACAAAGGACCCTTGATTACGAAGAAAATCCCCAATACCGCACAGATGACTGGCTAACCACGGTGATTGGAATCGGATCCGACCAGGGCCCTGGCGATAACAATGAATACGATTATCAGCATATCCGCAACCAGCAGACAAAATTGCTGGCCTATACGTATACCTGGAATCCTGAATTGTTTGACGGATCACAGGGTGGCAATGATGCACCCGGCAACCCGGGACCGGCAGATGTCACATCCGCCGTGAATGACGGGGCAAGTCTGATCCTCTATTGCGGACATGGAAGCATGACTTCATGGGGAACCACAGGCTTCAGTAATGCAAACGTAAATACCCTNNCCAGAGTTGGAATTCACCTATGGCAGGCCAGGATGAGATGACGGACATCCTTGCTGAATCATACCCGGATAATATCAAACGGACATTTGCCGGTATCTCTATAAACGGTTGCATGAAAATGATCGATGAATATGGTACCGATGGCGCCAACATGGCCGATACCTGGACGGTTTTCGGGGATCCTTCCATTATTGTCAGAACCAAGAATCCCGACACGCTTATCGTATCCAATGACACCTCACTGCTGGTCGGGGTAACTTCCCTGCTGGTCACCTGCAATAAAGACAGTGCAAGGGCTACGCTCTTGCTTCACGACACCATCCTTGCCACAGGACTGGTCAATAATGATACGATATTGTTTTCTTTTCCGGCATTACTTAACCCGAATGATACCGTTCTTTTAACAGTCAGCAACTATAATGCGATCCCATATCAGTCGAAGATCTATATCCTTGCCCCGGTAGTCGCAGATTTTACAGGGACGCCCCTGTTGTTGCATGTAGGAGATTCCGTGACCTTTACCGATCACTCTACAGGTAATCCCGTTTCCTGGAATTGGAGTTTCCCCGGAGGCACGCCTTCATCATCAACTTTGCAAAACCCGGTGGTCACATATACCCTGAAAGGAACTTTTGATGTTCAGCTGATCGTCAGTAACACTGCTTCTTCCGACACACTTAATAAAACAAACTACATCGAAACAGATTATCCTGCCAGGATTGAAAACCTGTCTACCGACTTTACAATTTCAGTTACTCCAAACCCAAACAACGGAGTCTTCAAGATTTCCATGGCATCTTTTAAAGGCAACAGGATAAACCTTAGTGTATTTAACCCTGTTGGAACCTTGGTTTACGAGGAACCGGATTTCGCAATCAATGATAAGTCAAGCAAGACGATTGACCTATCCACCCTTAAGGAAGGCATCTATTTTCTAAAAGTGAAGAGTGATGACGCAACTATAACGAGGAAAGTTATTATCCGGAAATGATCAGAAATTTTTTTCCACTAAGATGTTAAGAAGTTAAGAAAAACGATTGTCCTATTATTGGGTGGTTACTTTCTTTTTTATTGCCTGAAGAATCTCTTTGGTGTCTGATTTGGAGACGAAGGCAAGTATCCAGCAATTTTTCGCCACCCAGGCAGTATTAATGGAAATAATAAATCTTCCCAGGCAGGTAAGTGAAGGATCCACAGAAGTAGTGAGGATTTCGCCATATGTACCGTTTACAGATCCCCTGAGAACATCCTTAAATACATAATTGTGGATAATGGTGCTGNNCTGGAAGAAGTATCATACGTATTGGTAATTAACATATTCAGGGCAGGAGCCTGATTTATAATACTGGCGATATCGGTAACCCATTCCGCTGACCCTAAAACCTGGTGTCCGTTAAATTCTTTCCTGTCGATCATTCCGGAGGGATAGGCGCTGACCTGAAAATCGGTATTCCATGCCTCCCCGGCGGTTGTCCTGAAATCTGCAGCAAATTCGCCTGTTCCCGGTAATGCATAGTAACCTGCGTGAACAGCCAATACGATCAGTTTTCCATGATAATATGCCTCCTGGCTATGTGCAATGGTAGCAGCTGCCGGGCAATTCGGGCATTCGTGTCCGGTATAATCTTCCAGCAGAACCCTTTTTATAGGACTTACCGTATCCTCCCAATCAACCACCGTGTCGGTAATATGACCATGCTTAGCCAGGGCATAAGGTGCCTTGATCTTGTNNAAAACCTAATACCCAATACCTGATTAACTAAAAGCTGCTGTTGACCGTTAATGTGAGTCCACTTGCAGCCGGAACATACCTGCAAACTCCGCCAACACAGAGAATCCCTTCCCTCTGACGACCATAAGACAAAGAAATTCTTGACGTATTGTAAGTGTACCCGATACTGACAAGGTAATAATGCAGTTGTTGTTGTGTATCCGCGTTGCCGTAATTCCATTGATCCTGCACAGAAAAGAACCATTTCGGGGCGATGGTGAATTCGAGCAGTCCGGCAATCCAGTTGCCTTTGTCTTGTACCGTCCACAAGCCCTGGATTTCAGCCCTGAGTGAATAGATATAAGTAAGGTTGCATGTAATATCGGCAATGCCGATGTTTGCATGAACCAATCCGTAATCCGTGGCGTGACCTTCCACAACTTCCTTGTTATATACCTGGCTTAAATAAGTAAAGATCCCTTTCCACCTTTTACTGAACTTCTTGTCGACCTCAATGTTCAGGTCCTGGTAGTAAACTTCTTTGCCGGGGGTAAAGAAATTGGACTTATACCCGAGTGTACCTGCCCTGTTCAGTGCCATACCGTTGATGGAACTTACGAAAATGGAATCCTTTGAAAGTGAATTGACTTTCGAAAAATTAACGGCAAAGGTCAATCCGGATTTTCCACCCAATTTGGTGTTCCGTTTAAACGTATAGGTCAGCGTGCCCGAGTAACCGAATTCACCCGTTGGCTGCGTAGCATAAGGGTACATGGCTGCCAGGGCATAAGTATGCTGTTTGGTAATGGCAGGAAGATAATTGATGTCAAGCTGGTTATCGGTAACCATGCGATTTGATTTGTAACTCATGTTGTCGATGATCTTGGCAGCTCCAAAAATACCGAGTCCTTTCTGGGAATAGGAAAGCGTAGTAAAGAGACCATTGCCATCCTTATAAATAAAATTATTCAGGGCCGAAGGGTCATTGATCTTGTGGGCATATTCTGTGTAGAAATTAACTCTGCCGACATTCAGATTCAGCCTGCCACTGTATGTTGCAACATTTTCCGGTAACTTTAAGGTATAGATCATGGTATCGATCAGGATATCGGTGGTTTTCCCATTCTGGTAATCGCTGACAAAGCTGCCCCCGAATGAAACCTTGGTTTTGGCATCTTTCAGCCCCGAAAAAAGATCATTCAGGAAGATATCAATATCCCCGCCTTTTACAATTCCCCGGTTGTTGCTGGAGTAAGGATCCCAGAAATTACGCTGAACACCCCATATGCCTTTCAGTGTGATCCCGTCAACCGGTGTAAACTTAACCCGTAAACCTCTTAAGGAATTATCATATCCCAGCGTCCATTCCTGCCAGGTCCGCAAAGCCATCCCGTTACCGAATTGCTCATAAAAATTCCCAGCCGTGATCTCGAGCTTATCATTCTTATAATTCAGGAACCAGTAAGGTACCCCATAACCTTCGTAATGCGTGTCGAAACCAACCAGGGGAGGAAGGTAGGCTTCAAAACGCATTCCGGCCGAGAAATTCTTAAACGAATAATTGATTTCCGTAAAACCATTCATCCGCGAGAGGCGGCCATTCAATGAGGAATCAGTGATTCCCATCTTTGAATCCTTCAGATAATACTGGGCATCGCATTCGAAACTTCCGCTCACCTGGCTTCCTTTGATAAAATCCTGGGCATTTGTTAAGAGAGGAATAATACAAAACAAAATAATGAGACTTGGAAAAAGCATGTATATTTTTTTCAAGACCTGAAAAATTATGGGTTTATAATTGAGTTTCTATGTCGGGGATATTATTTGATCTCTTCCCCGTTTTTGATCTTCTTGATGATGTTGATCAGGTCACGTTCGGAACCTTCTGCAAACGAAGTATGTTGCCATACGATCTCCCGTTTGCCATTGAGGACAAATGTATGAGGGATCGGCCCTACATTCATGGCCCTCTTAAAATCACTATTCTGATCCAGCAGAACAATATAATCCCAGTTCTTACCATTTACCAGCGGGGCTACTAAGGAAGACGACCGCGCATCATCGATGGAAACAGCATAAATTTTAACACCGGTTTCTTCCTGCCAGTCGGTATAAACATCAGCAATGGTGGTTAGTTCTTTTATGCATGGCTTGCACCAGGATGCCCAAAAGCTGATGACGATGGGCTTCCCGTCATTTTCAATTTTTAAAGTATTGAAGGGATTTCCTTTTACATCTTTAATGTCGACAGAAGGAAGGGGTCGGTTTTTTGATAGTGTATTTTCCTGAGAGAAGCCAAAACCAGCGATCATCATGAAGGTAACGAGCCAGGCAAGTTTTTTCATAAAACAGGGATTAAAAATAAATGTGAATGAAAACACAAAAATACATATTTTCAGGATATAAAAACTTCCAGGATACTACATTCTTTCGTTGGGGAAAGGCTAACATTTTCGGCTATAGCCGGGATCAGCAGCACTTCTCCTTTCTTCAGGCTTTCGAGGGATGATCCGCATTCAACCCTCATCATTCCTTCAACGCAAACATAGATCACAAAGGAATCCAGCGCAGAATAATCTTTCCGGATGGCTTTGTCAAAAGTAAGGATCCGGGTCGTAAAATGAGGGCTGTCAACCAGGGGTGCAGTTTGATTCAGGACATTCCTGTAAGTGGTACGGTAAGAATCCGGTACTGTAAAATCGATGGCGTCAAGGGCGAGATCAAGGTGAAGTTCACGGGCTTTCCCTTTTTCATCTACCCGGTCCCAGTCAAAGATCCGGTAAGTGGTATCGGATGTTTGCTGGATCTCTGCAAGAAGGATGCCCGGGCCGAGGGCATGAACACGGCCGGCGGGAATGTAGAATACATCTCCCTTGTTGGCCTTTTCTGTATTCAGGATCTCTGTAAGCCTGTTTTTTCCCAGGAATTCAAGATAGGTTTTTGCATCCGTTTTCCGGTTGAACCCGCTGATAATCTCTGCTCCGGGTTCTGCTTCGAGGATGTACCACATCTCCGACTTCCCGTTCCCGATCCCGCGCCGGGCAGCAAGCGCATCATCAGGATGCACCTGGATAGAGAGGGAATCATTCGAATCAATAAATTTTATCAGCAGGGGGAACTCATTGCCATACCGTTCAAATGTTGCTTCCCCGACCAGGTCTTCCATGTAAATTTCAACCAGTTCATTCAACTCATTTCCACGCAGGAACCCGTTTACTATTTTCGTCCCGGAACCGGGAACGCCCGATAAAACCCATGCCTCCCCGCAATTCGGCAAGGGAGAATAATCCATTCCCAGGATGGTCTTCACCCGGTCTCCGCCCCAGATCTTGTCTTTGAACCGGGGCTTGAATTTCATTGGATAGAGTTCATTCATGGCAAATCTGCGCAAGGATTTGATGAATTCTGATTACTTTTGATCGATGAATTTGTAAAAGTACAGTTTTTAACAATTCTTAAACCATTCTGATGATCAAAACGATTTGCGTTTTTTGTGGATCAAGTACTGGTGAAGACACGGTTTATGCAGAAAGGGCGGAACGGCTGGCGCGGTTTTTCCTCGTAAATAATATCCACCTGGTATATGGTGGAGCCAATGTAGGATTGATGCGGGTAATAGCCGACACAATGCTCAAAGGAAATGGCAACGTAATCGGAGTCATGCCTAAAAATCTTGTCCACCGTGAAGTGGCCCACCTGGATCTTACGGAGATGCACGTCGTAGACGATATGCAGCAACGAAAAGCACTGATGGCAGAACTTTCCGATGGGTTTATGACATTGCCGGGCGC
>PLMO01000030.1:16708-17982 GCA_003142515.1 Bacteroidales bacterium | reverse complement strand
AAGAACTCCTACATCGGGAAGTTCGGACAAGCCATCGAACCGGTCATTTATCCTTTGGGATTTGACTGGCGAATGGGGGTAAGCCTGATCACAGGCATGGCGGCCAAGGAAGTCGTGGTAAGTACGATGGGCGTGCTTTACGGCACAAGTCAATCCCATGAAAAAGATAAAAAGGCAAACCTTCCGGCTATCCTTCAAAGCGAAAAATACCAGGAAGGCAGCAGGGTTGGGCAAAAGGTGTTTTCTCCTCTCGCAGGGATCTCATTTTTGCTCTTCATCCTGATCTATATGCCATGTGTGGCGGTTGTTGCTACCGTGAAAAAGGAGTCCGGGCACTGGAAATGGGCACTGTTCCTGATCAGTTATACAACAGCCCTGGCATGGTTGCTATCCTTTTCGGTTTATCAGATTGGGATGTTGTTCAGATAGTGAAATGGCGAGTTGGCGAGCTGGCTAGCTGGCGAGTTGGCGAGTTGGCGAGTTGGCGAGTTAAAACTAAATTCAATCGTAATTTGTAAAGATGTTCCAGATCATCCTTACCGTAATCATTGTCGCTGCTGCCCTTGGGTTTGCAATTTACCGCACGGTCCGGTCTCTGCGGAATCCCTTGCGGGGCTGTGAGGGCTGTGAGAAGAACTGCAACGGTTGTTCACTGGAAGATCTCAAAAAAGATGTTGAGGAGAAGAAAGCAAAGAATAAAAAGTAAACCTCAATCCATGGGATGTCTTTCCGGATTTTCTTACCTTTGAAAAAATTGATTCATAAATGGATTTTGGCATCTGTTTACAAAGTGTGGTCCCTGTNNGTATGGAAGATTCTTGGCTCAGGGTCAATCTGGTTTATGATAATTATGAAGGATGGATCGATCAGAAGCAATCGTTTCCCTTAGATGAAAAGGAATTTATCCGTCTGATCAATGCCGACACACCTGCCTCCCTTGACCTCGTGCAACTCCTTTCAAATGAAACCCGTCAATCGATTACTCCTATTCCACTGGGAAGTTCATTGCCGGGAATCGCAGATCATAAGTTTTCTGTCGCAAAGGAATTTTTTTCCTTTGAGGGACTGGTAGCAGATACGGGAGCTCTTGAAACAGCGGTTACTCCACAGGACCGGCAAAAAGCAAAACAAAAGCTCATTGATGATGCCATGTTGTACCTCAATGCTCCTTACCTCTGGGGAGGTCGGACCCCTTTCGGCATCGATTGTTCGGG
Organism: Bacteroidales bacterium; assembly: GCA_003142515.1. Lineage (GTDB taxonomy): Bacteria > Bacteroidota > Bacteroidia > Bacteroidales > FEN-979 > FEN-979. The sequence continues at coordinate 16,768 of PLMO01000030.1, read as the reverse complement.
ATTAACTCAGATGGTGTACAAGCTAAAGAAAATTAAATTGCTTCGTGATGCAGCACAGCA
>PLMO01000030.1:0-16684 GCA_003142515.1 Bacteroidales bacterium | reverse complement strand
TAATGAGGATGAGAAAAGGTACACCCATAAATTACGGGTGATCAAAAGAATCATCTGAACCCGGCGTCAATTTGTATTTTCCTTTGATTTTTTTTTATACTTATCCGGGAGGATATCGTTGAAGATATATACCACTCGCAAGCTGATGACATTGTTGTACTGTTTCCGAAGCCAGCTATTTCCAAAAAAAGGATTCACAAACTCACGGGTACGGATTGAGGCCATAGAATAAGAATAGCGGGCATTGAACCAGAATCCCTGGTAAAGGCGGACACGCAGATCAGCAAGCACCTCGAAATCTCCCCGGGAATAGGGTCCATGTAAAGTAGTATTGGTCCGGACGAAACCCCTGATGTCATTGTAATCCTCATATTCGGTTACACCAACCAACTGACCATATTGGAATCCGAGTCCGCCGGCAATGAATCTTTTATCGGTAAAATGCACGATCACGGGGATCTGTACATAATTCAGCGACAAACGGTAGCCGTCATAAAATTTCATGGAGTCCTTTTTTATAACGGTATCTGTTGGAGAATATTCTGATTTCTGGCGGCTTCCCAGTTGAGAATACAATAACTCAAGCGTGACTGACCATTTCTTGTCTTTCCCGAATGGGATGATAACGGAAGGTCCGCCGTTAAAGCCAACCTTATTAAATCCGTAAACCTCATCCCCATCCACCTGTGATAAATTAACCCCGGCAGATACCGCACCGAGTATATGCTGAGAAAATGACTGTTCAGAAACGATCAGGGAAAATGAAACAATGAAAAGAAAAATTAATCTCCTGGAATTCATCAAACTAACTAAAAGTTCAGTCATGTATGGATTAAAAACGCTGCTGCTGTTCAATTAGTATTCTGTTCCTTCATTGAAAGTTGGATCCGGTTCCTTTCCAGGTCCACTTCAACAACTTCAACCATTACTTTCTGGTTGAGTTTTACCACCTCATTAGGATCCCTGACGTAACGGTTGGCCATCTGGCTTACATGGACAAGTCCATCCTGGTGAACCCCGATATCTACGAAAGCGCCGAAATTGGTGATGTTTGTGATAATTCCCGGCAGGCGCATTCCTTTCTGAAGATCGTGGATGGAATGAATGTTTTTATCGAATTCAAACATTTCGATCTGTTTTCTCGGGTCACGGCCTGGCTTTGCCAGTTCCTGGAGGATATCCCGGATGGTAGGCAACCCGATGGTCTGATCAACGAATTCATCCGGTTTTAGCTGCTCCCTGAGCTCTTTTTTCTCCATNNAACGGAATGCGCCTTTTTTATTCCTGTGCTCAATAATATTTTTTGCAAGCTGAGGCCCTACACCTGACACATAGGTCAGTAGCTGTTCACTGGCTGTATTAACCTCTACTCCGACTGAGTTGACACAGCTTACCACTGTATCTTCCAGGCTGTGCTGCAGGGCTGACTGGTTCACATCGTGCTGATACTGGCCGACACCGATCGACTTCGGATCGATTTTAACCAGCTCTGCCAGTGGATCCATCAACCTTCTTCCAATCGAAACGGCGCCTCTGACCGTAACATCGTAATCGGGAAATTCATTTCTTGCAACGGCAGAGGCGGAATAGACCGAGGCGCCACTTTCATTCACCATTAATGCAATCAGGTCGCCGGTAAAAGGAATGGAACGGATCAGTCTTTCCGTTTCCCTGCCTGCAGTTCCGTTACCGATGGCAATGGCCTCGATTTTATAAGCATTGACCAGGCTTTTCAACTTATGGATAGACTCTTTTACTTCACCTTCGGGAGGATGCGGGTAAATGGTTTCATTGTGGACTAATTTGCCCTGTTTATCCAGTATTACAATCTTACATCCAGTACGGAAACCCGGGTCGATCGCCAGTACATTTTTCTGTCCCAGCGGTGGTGCAAGAAGCAACTGCCGAAGGTTTTCAGCAAAGACATGAATCGCATCCGCATCGGCCCGTTCTTTTGCCCACTGTCGCATTTCCGTCTCCATTGAAGGAAATAATAGCCGTTTACAGGCATCCTTTATCGTCCTTCTGACCAAATCGGAGGAAGTATTGTCACCGTGCAGGAAGATCTTTTCCAGGATCTCCATGGCTTTTGCATCATCCACTTCTACAGAAACCCTGAGAAAAGATTCACTTTCCCCCCGGAACATTGCAAGGACACGGTGGGAAGGTGCTTTTGAAAGCACCTCACTGAATTCAAAATAGTTCCTGTAATTGGCGCCATCCTGTTCCTTGCCCTTTGCAACCCTGGAATAGATCAATCCTTCACGTTGGAACAGCTGGCGGATCCGTTTGCGGGTATAAATATGTTCGTTGATCCATTCTGCAATGATATCGCAGGCTCCGTCAAGGGCTTCTTCCACGTAATTGACACCTTTCTCAGGATTGATGAATGATCTCGCCTGTGCTTCCAGGTCGTTATATTTTTGCGAAAGAATAATTTTTGCAAGGCCCTCCAGCCCCTTCTCTTTTGCAATGCTGGCGCGTGTTTTCCGTTTCGGTTTATAGGGAATGTAGATATCTTCAAGTTCAGATAAGGTAACAGCAGTATAAACTGCCTCTTCCAACTCCGGAGTCAGCTTTTCCTGTTCCTTAAGTGACCGGATAATGGTCTCACGACGGGAATCCAGTTCTTTCAATTGATTTAAACGGTCGCGAACCCTGGCGATGATGACCTCATCCATACTACCTGTCATCTCTTTCCGGTACCGGGCGATGAATGGAATTGTAGCGCCTTCATCCAGGAGATGAATTGTATTCCGAACGAATGTGGCTGCGATGTTCAGCTCAAGGGCTATGATCGCCGAATATTTTTCATCTGTCATCTGCGCAGGATAACCGTACCTTTTAATTTCACCTTACCAGCCGGAAGCCAGCACATCAATGATGTGTATCGTTTTCATCTGCAACTGGTGTTTATCAATATAGGCTTGCTGGTGCATCAGGCAGGAAGAATCAGTTGAGACAATATATTCAGCACCGGTTTCAAGCGCATGCTTAACCTTTTGTTCTGCCATGGCCGTAGAAATGGGCTCAAACTTGACGGAAAACGTCCCCCCGAAACCACAACACACATCGTTGTTTTTCATTTCTATCAACGTCAATCCCCTGACCTTCGATAACAACGCACGGGGTTCTTCCCTGATTCCGTATTCCCGTAATGCAGCACAGGAATCATGATAAGTGACCACATGGTTGAATTCTGCACCGATCTCGTCCATTTTTAAAACATTAACAAGGAAATCGGTGAACTCAACCATGTTTTTCTTCAGCTGCTTATATTCATAATGCAATGCAGTATTGTGGAAGAGCCATGGATAATAATTTTTTATCATGCCTGAACAGGATGCCGACGGACTGATCACCGGCCTGTCATTGGGAAAATCACGGATGAATTTCGCTCCTATCTCCTTTGCTTCATCCCAGAAACCACTGTTAAAAGCCATCTGACCACAACAGGTTTGATTTCCATTGTAATGGACATCCACGCCCAGCTTTTCCAGGATCTTAACCATGTTCATCCCCGTTTGAGGATAAATCTGATCAATAAAACAGGGAATGAAAATGTCAACCAACATAGTTCAGGTTATAGATCAAAAATACAGGTTATAATTGAATTTTCAAAAATACGGATTTAATTCATGAATAGACAACGGTATTCCTAAAAAGTAGATTTTTAAGGACAGAATGATCCGGATTTCAGCTGTAATTGTTGAATTTTATGCAGGGAATTATAGATTCTACTCAATGATCTCATATCCTACCGAAACAAGGTCGTTCCAGAAACCGGGATAGGATTTCGTAACAACTTCCGGGTTCTCGATACGAATATTGCCGTTCAGAATGGCAAGGGGAGCAAAGGTCATTGCCATGCGGTGGTCACCATAGGTATTGATTTGCAAACCGGGAGGACAGGTAACCCGACCGGCTATAATCTCTATTGCAGGAATAAGATTGCCGGTACTATAGGTTTCTGCCTTGATGCCGATCTTTTCATATTCGGTTTTCAATGCCAAGAGGCGATCGGTTTCTTTGATCTGAAGACTTTTTAAACCGGTAAATAAGCCATGCAATCCCAGCATGGAGCAAGATGTGATCACGGCCGGGGCAATATCCGGGTGATCTGAAAAATTAAATTTAAATTGATTTTCCTGTAAAGGTTGGGATGATTTTGTCAGATGAACTCCTTTCCCGGTGAATTCCGTAATGACGTTAAAAGCCCGGAAGATGTCGCTGAGGACGGAATCGCCCTGTATACTTTCCCTTGTAAGGCCTTCCAGTTCCAAGTCCACATAATCAGCCAATGCTGCTGCCTCATACCAGAAAGCTGCAGCCGACCAATCAGGTTCCACTGTAAAATTGCAAGGAATGTAATCTCCTTCCGCAATGAAAATCCGGCTTCGTTCCTGTATAACATGGATCCCGAAATCTTTCATTAAACTGATTGTCATTTTCACATATGGAAAAGAAACTGCAGGGCCGCTGAGATGCAGGGTCAGTCCGCCGGGGATTTTCGGTCCGATCAGGATCAGGGCAGAAACAAACTGGCTGCTGATACCGGGATCCACAATGATTTCCCGGCCTCTCAGGGAAGTTCCATGGATCATTACCGGCGGATAGCCCAGTTTTGAAAGATAATCGATCTGTGCACCCAACGACTTCAACCCGTCCACAAGGATCCCGATCGGCCGTTGTTTCATTTGTTCTGAACCGGTAAGGATCCACTTGCCCGGAACCATCGAAAGGTAGGCCGTGAGAAAACGCATCGCGGTACCGGCATTTGCTGTATCAAGTTCGGTCATCGATAACCGGTCCTTGTGTTTCCGGATCTTTTGCAGTAACTCCTGGAGAAGAAGAGTATCATCAGCATCAGAGAGATGCGCGATGTCAAAGCCGTCAGAAGCCAGGGCCCGGATGATCAACAAGCGGTTACTGATGCTTTTGGAGGAAGGCAAACGGATGCAACCAATCAGGTTGCGATCTGTTTTTCTTATCGTTATGGTTTTCATGACACCTCACTCATCGTTCAAGTGCACGATAAAAATCAATGGATTCTATAATTTCACCAGGTTCGCAACGTTCTCCGGAAATTGCGTTTCCCGGCGACCTGAGCAGTGAAAAACAAGCCCCTGAACTTCTTCTTTTTTTATCATATTCAATGAATTCCATCATGAAATCCAAGTCTTTTCTGTGAAGCGGATAATATTCATAATCCGGGAAGATCATTCGGATGATGGCATCCCTGTCTCCTGAATCCAATCCGGATTTCATGACCGATAAATAGCTTTCGCAGATCATTCCAAGGGCAATTGCATGGCCATGCGACAAGGGGTTCCTATTCGTTTGCAGGGAAAGGGATTCAAAGGCATGACCGATAGTATGCCCGAAATTGAGGATCTCCCGGAGGTTCTTTTCCCTGAAGTCCTGTTCAACAATGCGGCATTTTATCGCAACCGATGCAGAAATAAGATCCTCCCAGATCTCCTTATCCGGTTTCATCTTCAGGAGATCCTGCAGCCGGATCGAACCCAGTTTTTTCCACAGGCAAATATCCGCGACAAGTGCAATCTTGATGATCTCTGCAAAACCGCTCAGCAACTCGTAAGAATCGAGTGTCCCAAGAAATCCGGTTGAGATAAAAATTGCTTCGGGATTTTGAAAAGTGCCTATCTGGTTTTTAATATCTCCGAGGTTTATCCCGGTTTTCCCGCCAATAGCGGCATCCACCATTCCGAGCAGAGAGGTGGGGATATGAATGAACGGGACTCCGCGTTTAAAGGTCGATGCCACGAATCCGCCGAGGTCAGTGATGACGCCGCCTCCGAGGTTGATCAGCAATGAACGCCGGGAAGCACCTTTAAAGGCAAGTATATTCCAAAGATGTTCTGCAGATTTTAAGGATTTATTTTTTTCACCTGCTGGAATTTCCAGTACTTCTGCCGCTAACAAAGACGAAACAGCGCATGTTAAAACTTCCAGGCAACAGGACCTGCTTTGTTTATCGGTAAGAATAAAGATGGAATCCGGGCCGGGTGACAGGTTCCCGAGAAATGCATTCAATTCCTGAAAAACAGTGGATCCGGTATAGATCCCTGCAGCTTTTCCAGGTCCGGTGTTCAGAGTAAGTCGCATACTGTCGGATCATCCTTCATGAAAAGTTGCCATCAACAGATCAATATCCTGGAAAGGGAGGTTAAAATACCGGCTGATAAAGGAATTGGTGCTCACGCCATTGTAAAGGTAAACGCCCTGTCTTACGCCATGATCCATTTTCAGGAAATTGTCGATGCCTCCTTCCGTTCCGATATCCAGGATGACCGGAACGAAGATGTTGTTCAAAGCCTGGGATGCCGTGTGGGGAACCCGTGAAGGAATATTCGGAACGCAATAATGCGTGATGCCATGAACTTTATATACCGGGTTTTTATGCGTGGTCGGATGGGAAGTTTCAAAGCATCCTCCCTGGTCAATGCTGATATCTATGATGATGGACCCTTCTTTCATTTGGCTGACCATATCCTCGGTGATGAGGCAGGGGGTTTTCCCGTTTTTCGTATGGATTGCCCCTATCACAACGTCTGCCGTGCGCATCGATTCGAGTATTACTTTTGGATGCAGGATGGACGTAAAAACGCGCATACCTAAGTTGTTCTGTAACCTCCGTAACCGGTAAACGGAATTATCAAAAACCTTCACCAGGGCACCCAACCCTATAGCTGAACGGGTGGCATATTCCCCAACTGTCCCCGCACCGATAATCACTACCTCCGATGGACAGATCCCGGTAAAGCCACCAAACATCTTACCCCTCCCATATTCCGGATCGGAAAGGTATTCGGCTGCAATAAAGATGGAAGTACTACCTGCAATCTCACTCATAGCGCGGATCACAGAAAATGTATTCGCCCGGTCGCGGATCAGTTCAAACGCCAGCGCAGTAACTTTTTTCTGCATGAGCGAACGAAAATATTCTTCTTTCTGGATCCCAATCTGCAAAGCTGAGATGAGGGTTTGCCGGGGTTTCAGGAACTCCAGTTCGGTGGGCGTTATGGGCGCGACTTTCAGGATCAGGTCGGATTTGTAAACCTCATCGGGTGAATAAACGATCTGGCCTCCTGCTTCACTGTATTCGTGATCGGTAAAATGCGCTGAAATACCTGCCCCTGCTTCTATGACTACCTGGTGGCTGTGCTTTGTTAATAAACCTACTCCATCGGGAACGAGCACTACCCGGTTTTCCTGGGAACTGCTTTCTTTCGGAACTCCTATCGTGAGCTTGCTTTTCTGCCTGCCAATCTCCAGCATCTCTTCCTGCGGTCTGAGAAACTCGCTGTATTTTGATTTCTGTTCCTCCATGATCTCAAAATTTTATACGAAGATACAAAATAGTTGGTGAGCTGGCGAACTGGCGAGCTGGTGAGTTAAAAAAATTGGTGAACTGGTTATATGATGAGATGATAATAAAAAATGTCTTGTTAATTTTATGAACTAGCTATTTTATGTTCACTCGCCAATTCACTAATTCGCCAACTCGCCAGCTAGAATTCGATCTGCCGTTGATCTTCACCACTGATCTTTACCTTTACAACATCACCGGGCAACAATTCCTCCATCACTTCCGGCCATTCAATGAAACAATAAGCGCCGGAATAAATGTAGTCTTCATACCCGATATCAAAAACTTCCTCGGTCTTCCTGATCCTGAAAAAATCAAAGTGAAAGATGGAATCACCTGTCATCGTCTTATATTCATTAATGATGGCAAAAGAAGGACTTTGAACAACATCTACGGCTCCCAGAACAGAAGAAATAACCTTTATGAAAGTCGTTTTTCCGGCACCCATCTTCCCGTAAAGTGCAAATACACGCCGGCCGGGAAAAGAAGCCAGTAACTTCTCAGCAGCCGGCAACAGACCGGATTCGTTGGGAACCTTCAGGATCAATTCAGAATATAGATAAAATTATTGTTTTCGCTTCATGACCACAAACGGGATCATGATCTCTTCGATCGAAACACCTCCATGCTGAAAGGTATTTTTATAGTAGTTCACATAATAATTGTAGTTGTTCGGGTATGCAAAGAAATCATCATTCATGCAAAAAACATAATTCGAACTCACATTCATTTTCGGGAGGAAAGCATCCGCGGGATTTCTGATCTCAAACACCTCGTTGTGTTCAAATTTCAGTGCTTTCCCTGTTTTATACCGGAGATTGGTATTGGTATTCCGGTCGCCCAATATCTTCACCGGGTTACCTACCCGGATCGAACCGTGATCGGTCGTGATCACCACGTTGACATCCTTCTCCGCAAGGAACTTAAAAATATCAAGCAGCGGTGAATGCTGGAACCACTGCATTGTCAGCGAACGGTAGGCCTTTTCATCATCCGCCAGTTCCCGGATCATCTCCATCTCGGTACGGGCATGCGAAAGCATATCGACAAAATTATAGACGATGAAATTCAACTTGTTCACCATCAGGTTGGGCAATGACTCCACTAGTTTCCTTCCATAGGTCATGTTCAGCACCTTGTAATAGGAATACCGGATATCCCGCCCATACCGTTTCAGAAGCTCTCCCAGCAATTCTCCTTCATAATTGTTCTTTGTCCCCTCTTCGTCTTCATTCATCCAGTATTTCGGATATTTCTTTTCAATTTCTGTTGGAAGCAGACCTGAAAAGATCGAATTCCTTGCATACTGGGTTGCAGTGGGAAGGATGCTGAAATAGATCTCATCCTTTTCAACCCGGAAATATTCTTCAAGTACAGGCTGCAATACTTTCCACTGATCATACCGGAAATTATCGATCAGGATGACGAAAAGCGGGCGGTCATCGTTCAGGAGCGGAAAGATTTTCTCCTTTATCAGGTTGTGCGACTGAACCGGTTTGTCGATGTTTTTATTGTTCAGCCAGTCGGTATAGTTTTTCTCAAAAAACTTCGCGAAGGCATGGTTCGCTTCATCTTTCTGCATTTTCAGCACCTGGTTCATTCCTTCGTCCTGCGATTTCTCTAATTTCAATTCCCAATAAGTGATCTTCTTATACACTTCTACCCATTCTTCATGGTTCAACCGGGGACTGATCTCCATCCCGATATTCCGGAATTCCTGCTGGTACTGAAAGGTTGTTTTTTCGCTGACCAGTTTCTTAGTTTCCAGGTTTTTCTTGAGACAGAGCAGGATCTGGTTGGGATTAACAGGTTTAATGAGGTAATCGGAGATATTAGATCCGATGGCATCTTCCATGATCGTTTCTTCCTCGCTCTTGGTGATCATCACGATCGGAAGGTTCGGAAAATCGGATTTCATCTTCATCAGGGTCTCAATCCCCGACAACCCTGGCATCTGCTCATCCAGAAAGACAATGTCAAAATCTTTCTTCTTTAAAATTTCAACGGCTTCCTGGCCGTTGTTCGAGGTATCAACCCCATAACCTTTTTCTTTTAAAAAAATGATGTGCGGTTTCAAAAGATCTATCTCATCATCCACCCATAAAATATTCGTCTTCACCATGGTTTTCTAATTTATCATATAGGATAAAATGTCGTAATATTGCTTTTATTGTCTGCCTTACGTATTTTTATCATCTTTTAACAAAGTTACAAGAAATCCGGCGATGAACAACTTGCCCTACAAACGAAAAATCATCAATGATCCTATTTACGGATTGATCACGTTACCCAATACGCTTGTTTTCGATATCATCGAACATCCTTGGTTTCAGCGGTTGCGCAGAATCATTCAACTCGGACTGACGCATTATGTATATCCTTCAGCCGTTCATACACGGTACCAGCATGCACTGGGAGCCATGTACCTCATGACACAGGCGGTGGAAGTGTTGCGGTCGAAAGGGATTTTAATTTCTGAGGATGAAGAAGAAGGCGTTCTTTGCGCCATCCTGCTGCATGATATCGGCCATGGCCCATACTCTCATGCATTGGAACAGACAATGGTAAAAGACCTCTCCCATGAAGATCTTTCCTTGCTGATGATGGATTCACTGAATGATTTCCTGAATCATCGATTAGATACAGCAAATAAAATATTCCGGAACGATTATCCGAAAACATTCCTGCATCAGCTGGTTTCGAGTCAGCTCGATATGGACAGGCTTGACTATCTGTCGCGTGACAGTTTCTTTACGGGCGTGGCAGAAGGGGTAATCAATACCGACCGGATCATCAAGATGCTTACGGTAGTTGATGATCAGCTTGTTGTGGAAGGAAAAGGTATTTATTCCATAGAAAAATTCCTCATTTCCAGGCGGCTGATGTACTGGCAGGTATACCTCCATAAAACTGTAGTCGCTGCAGAATACATGTTGGTAAACATCCTGAAACGGGCCAAGGAACTGGCCTCGGAAGACATCCCCTTGTTCGGTTCACCGGTGCTGCATCTTTTTCTTTATTCCAATATTACGATCGATCATTTCCTTGAAGAACGAAAATGGATCGAAGATTTTTCAAAGCTGGATGATTACGACATTCTTTCCGCCATCAAAGTTTGGACAACTCACCGGGATCCCATCCTCTCCTGGCTATGCAAAAGCCTGGTTGACAGGCACCTCTATAAAGTCGAGATCCAGAATGATCCTTTCGACCCGGTATATGTCGCTTTCCTGAAGGAAAAAACGGCAGCACAATTCCGGTTAAAAGAAGAAGAGATCAGTTATTTTCTTGTGGAAGGTACTGTTACGAACAATGCCTATAATCCCGAACATGACCGGATCCGGATCCAATTCCGCAACAATGAACTGGTGGATGTTTCCGAAGCATCCGACCAGTTGAATATCTCGGTCCTGTCAACACCGGTGAGCAAATACCTTTTGTGTTACCCAAAAAACCTGGTAACCTGACAGATTGAGGGGAAATATTTTCTGGCTGATTCGAAATTAATTGGTAACTTGCAAGCCTTTTCTGAGTGTAATTATCTATAATAAAGAGCATTGATGGAGTTTACCGCACGACAGATCGCACATATTCTGGATGGCAAAGTGGAAGGAAATCCGGAGGTAGTCGTATCCAGCTTAGCAAAAATCGAAGAAGGTCTTCCCGGAACCATGACTTTTCTTGCCAACCCGCTTTACACCCCTTATATTTATACCACAAAGGCCTCCGTCATCATAGTAAATGAGGATTTTATACCTTCACAACCCATTGCCGGCACCCTGATCCGGGTGGAAAATGCTTATACTTCCTTTGCGAAGCTCCTGGAGATATTCCAGAACCTGCAATCCGGCAAAAAGGGAATTTCACCTTATGCCTTCATTTCCAAAAGCGCAAAGATCGGCGAAGATGTTTATATCGGGGAATTCGTTTCGGTTGGCGACAATGCCGTGATCGGCAACCAGGTTCAGCTCTATCCTCAAACCTTCATTGGCGACAATGTCACGATCGGTGATAAAACAACGATTTTTGCCGGGGTGAAGATCTATCATGATTGTATGGTCGGAAGCGACTGCACGCTTCATGCAGGCATTGTCATCGGTGCAGACGGTTTTGGTTTTGCGCCCCAGGCCGACAACCAGTACAAAAAAGTGATCCAGGCAGGCAATGTCGTTATCCACGATAATGTTGAGATCGGGGCAAATACTACGATCGACCGGGCAACCTTGGGGTCGACGGTCATCCATCGCGGGGTCAAGATCGACAACCTGGTTCAGCTCGCACACAATGTTGAGATCGGAGAGAATACCGTGATCGCGGCACAAACCGGGATCTCGGGTTCTACGAAGATCGGGAAGAACTGCATCATCGCGGGACAGGTAGGTATTATAGGGCACCTGAACATCGGCGACAATGTAAAGATCGGCGCCCAGTCGGGGATAGAACATAACATCAAAGACGGGGATGTATTTCTCGGCACACCTGCACTGGAAGCTGGGAAAACCCGGCGTTTATACGTTTACTGGCGAAATTTTGACAAATTGGCAAAGAAGATTTATCAGTTGGAAAAATTATTGAAGAAAGAATAACGGTTTTGTTTCCAAATGAAGATTATGAGTGATAAGCAAAAAACCATAAAAACCTCCATTAGCATTCCAGGGACCGGCCTTCATACCGGCAATGACGTGATCTTAAGTTTTCATCCTGCACCTGAAAATTTTGGTTATAAATTCAAGCGGACGGACCTGGATTCCAATATTACAGTGCCGGCCGATGTGGAGCATGTTGTTGATACTTCCCGCGGAACCAGCATCGAATACAAAGGGATCCGGATAGATACGGTAGAACATGTCCTGGCGGCGTTGGCAGGACTTGAAATCGACAATGTTCTTGTGGAACTGGATCAATCGGAAACGCCCATTCTTGACGGAAGTGCGCGTATCTATGTGGAAAAGCTTCTCGAGGCAGGCATCTTTGAGCAGAAGGCACCCCGGAAATATTTCGAACTGGCCACCAATGTCACCTATACGGATGAGGCGAAGAAAGTGCAGATCATTGCCATCCCTGCAAAAGAGTTCCAGCTTTCGGTGATGATCGATTATGATTCCCAGGTTCTGCCATCACAGAATGCAGCCATGACAAATATGCGCCAGTTCAGGGATGAATTTGCTCCCTGCCGGACCTTCGTTTTCCTGCATGAACTGGAATTTCTTCTCAACAACAACCTGATCAAAGGAGGCGACCTGAGCAATGCAATCGTGTTCGTAAACCGCGTAGTCTCCCGGAAAGAGCTTGACCATCTTGCACATATATTCAATAAACCTCGTGTCAAAGTCCTGAAAGAAGGTATTCTTAATAACCTGGAATTGCAATTCCCGAATGAACCTGCCAGGCATAAACTGCTCGATATAATCGGCGATCTTGCCCTAGTTGGAATGCCTATTAAAGCACATGTGATAGCCAACCGGCCCGGTCATTTTTCAAATGTTGAATTTGCGAAGCTGATCAAAAAACAACTGTTGATTCACCAGAGAAAAGAAACGGTTCAGCAGTTTGACCTCAACAAGAAACCAGCTTATGACATTATGCAAATTCAAAAGGTCATACCCCATCGCCCACCCTTCCTCCTGATCGACCGCATCCTTGAAATCAGTGAGAATCATGTGGTCGGAATGAAGAATGTGACGATGAATGAACCTTTTTTTATAGGCCATTTCCCTAATGAACCGATCATGCCGGGTGTTCTTTTGATAGAGGCCATGGCACAAACCGGGGGCATCTTTGTATTGAGCTTTGTTCCGGATCCGGAAAATTATATCACCTATTTCCTCAAGATCGATAATGTGAAGTTCCGGCAAAAGGTAGTTCCGGGAGATACCGTGATCTTCCACAACAAGCTGATCGATCCTGTAAGGCACGGGATCTGCCATATGGAAGGAAAAGCCTATGTGGGCAACAAAATAGTAATGGAAGCCGAATTGACGGCACAAATTCAAAAAAAATAAAAGGCTTATGAATCAACCCCTGGCATACGTCAATCCCCAGGCAAAAATAGCTGCCAATGTAGTTATTGAACCTTTCGTCTGCATCGATAAAAATGTGATCATTGAAGAAGGGACCTGGATCGGCTCCAATGTCACCATCATGGAGGGCACCCGTATCGGTAAGAACTGTAAAATATTCCCGGGTGCAGTCATCGGAGCCATTCCGCAGGATCTAAAATTTGCGGGTGAAGATACAATCGTGAAAATTGGCAATAATGTCATCATCCGCGAATTTACCACCATCAACCGCGGCACCAAGGCCAGTTATGAAACAGTGGTCGGCGATAACACCTTATTAATGGCTTATGTTCATGTGGCCCATGATTGTGTTGTAGGAAATAATGTTGTCATGGCCAATGCTGCAATGCTTGCCGGTCATGTAATTGTGGATGACTGGGCAATAATCGGGGGGATGGTTCCTGTCCTTCAATTCTGTCATATTGGAGCACACTCAATTATAGCAGGCAGAACAGGGGTAGGTAAAGATGTCCCTCCATATACAAAAGCAGCAAGAGAGCCCCTTTCTTATGTTGGGGTTAATTCGATCGGACTGCGCAGAAGAGGATTTTCTATTGAGGTTATCAATAAAATCCAGGAAATTTACAGGATCATCTTTCTGAAAACCTATAATGTTTCGCAAGCCGTTGAGATCATTGAAGCCAAAATGGAAGCTACAACCGAACGCGATGAGATCCTTTCTTTTATTGCTAATTCCAGTCGCGGGATCATGAAGGGTTATTCTAAAATTCGTGAAAAATAAACGATACCGGCAGGTTTCTCATGCCGCAATCATCATTCCCCTGTGAAAATCATTCTTACCGGTACCGGCAAAAAGTATAACACCGAATGGATATTCCGGGAACTCAGCTATTCCTTCGAGAAAGATCACGCCTATGCGATCCTGGGAAGAAATGGCTCAGGAAAATCAACCTTGTTGCAAGTCATCGCAGGAAACATTAATCCCACATCGGGGAAAGTTAACTACAGCAAGGGTGGACAGGAAATTCCCGTGGAAAAGATCTTTCAATACCTTACCCTTGTAGCGCCATACCAGGAACTGATCGAGGAATTTACTTTACGGGAGATGCTGGATTTTCATTTCTTCTTTAAGTCGCTGGTTCCGGGATATAGCATCCCGGGCATCATCGACAGGATCGGGTTTAAGGATCCCGGCAGGAAATCAATCCGGTTCTTTTCTTCCGGCATGAAACAACGGGTCAAGCTGATCCTTGCATTGTTCAGTGATGTTTCTATTGTGTTGCTTGATGAACCTGCAATGAACCTCGACGAGACCGGTACGAAATGGTATCTCCAGCTGGTCAGTGAAATGGCAAAAAACAGGATCATCCTCGTCTGTTCCAATCTTCAGCAGCAGGAAACCGCATTCTGCAAGGAAAAATTATTTATCGAAGACTATAAACCGCAAAGGGCGTTCTGAGAAATGGGAAACTTGGCAATGGGTTCCATCACATCCTGACCCTCTTCTCAAATAATTGTAAAATCACCCCACTTTAACATCCGAGATGAACTCAAGCAATTTAGCCTGACAATAGGCTGAAGTTTAAAATAATATATTCGATAGACAATATTTATGAAAACATGTCATGAACGAAAAATAATCATCTATTTGAAGAATAAAGAAATAATTATAATATATCTTGACTTTTGTATTTTTTGATTGTATATTAGTAACTTGATTATGGATATTTTTTTCATTGCCGTTCTATGAAATATAAGAGTTTCCGATGATTAATGCTTGCTATTACCAACATGAAACGAAACTATCAGAAAGACGATTGCAGTAACCCAAATATCCATTACATATTACTGTCATGACCAATTTGCTTATTTTTAGTCAGGAATTGCACTTTATTTTGGGATCTTCAGCATTTACGGAGAGAGAGAGTTTTCTGACGGAATTCCCGTTTTATTTGACTTTTTTCAGCATCGGTATACGATCATCGATTGTGTACCACTCTTATATTTTATTACCGAAGAGCTTTTTAAATTTTCACCTCAAAACATCAACCTTATGAAAAAGCTTTATTTCCTTATCCTGCCCGTAATTCTGGCCACCGTAACCGCTTCCGTGACGAAAACCGTTGCCCAGCAACCCGACGATTATTATTCTATCAGAGATGCATGGACGGTTTATTTTAACGCACATCCTGATATTAAAGCCGACACCGATGAAGCTGGTGAATACCAACATTTCATGCGATGGCAAATGTTCTGGCAGAACAGGGTCGATCATTCAAATCCCGCCCTTACCGGCAAACTTTATAACCTGAAAAATGCTTTTAGTTCCTATAACCAGTCAATTGCTAACCTTCCGCCCAATGTCAATCCAAATCCGTGGAGCTACTGCGGGCCGGTGAATCAGGTAAAACAGCACAATGCACTGATTTCTGCCATCTGGGTCGACACCATCTCCGACAAGCATCAAAAAATCATCTATGCCGGCACTGATGCATCTGGTATATGGAAAACAACGGATGGCGGTTTGAGCTGGTCGAATGTCACGGATGCCAGCGGCTTTTATTTGATTGGAGTGAATAATATTAAAGGTGACCCTACCAATCCAAACGTCATCTACGCGGCAACCGGCGGCGGCGGGATTTGTTCTGGCACGCCTTTCGGAGTAGGTATCATCTGTTCGACTGATGCAGGCGCCACATGGAACGTAATTTATTCAGAACAATTAGCTGTTTCGAATTATATCCTGGTCGATAATGGTAACTCAAATCGTCTTTATATCGGATCGGGTAACAGAGTAATCCGCTTGGCCAAAAATGGTTCCTTGTATTACGATACAGTTATTTATCAAGATACATGCAGTCATACGCGGTATATCCGGGATATAGAAATGAAACCTGGTGATCCTGAAATCCTTTATATTGCAACTGACGATAATTATTATGGGAACAGACGTGCATCGGTTGTAAAATTAACGGGTGTCTCTGCAGGAAATACACCCTCGGTGGATTACTTTCATCCATTTTGCGACAGCTTACGGTCGGAAAGATATGAAATAGCAATAAATCCTATTACGCCAAATTCATTGTATGTTATTGGGCAAATTTTCCAAGGAACCGATTCGTTTGTTGAAATTTGGAAATCAGTAAATAGTGGAAGCTTATGGAGCAAGGTTTTTAGTGAAACATATGTTTCCTTTGAAGATGATAGTTCACATGTTGCCAGTGGAGGTGTAGGATACCAAAAGTTAGAATTATTAACTCAAGTTTCGCAG
>PLMO01000077.1 GCA_003142515.1 Bacteroidales bacterium | reverse complement strand
GGGACTTTATGGACAGACACTAATTAATAATTCTTTCCGTAAAGAATATTGCCTTCACAACCTTGACTTTAAAGATTTTACTTATATTTGGTTTTTGATATGGTGAGAGACCGGCTATCGTTTATTCATCTATATTCAGTGGATATTTTAAATGTCCATCCATGTCAAAAAATAATCGCAATGCGATTATGCAGGCGTTGAGGGCAATTAATATTAAACCTATGGACCTCTCAAAAATTGAATCTATTCTAAGTGACTTTTCAACTCTACCAAAAGAAGTTCTTCAGCCGACTTACCTGGATCTATGTCAATATCCAACTCGCCGGTTTGAAGAAATTTGTTCAAGATTGCTTGCATTTTATTTTCAACCACTCAATGAACATAAGCTAAATGATCTTGTCCTGAAATCATTGATCGAATGCCTGAACTCTCAGAAACAATTTAATTACTTGGCGAATAGATTTACAGTGATTGAAGAAGAAAATGCAGAAGGAAAAAGAATAGATTTAGTTCTAATTGGAGATAATTTTATTATTGGAATAGAAAATAAAATATTCGCCAATCTGTATAATCCTCTCGAAATTTATATGGAAAGGTTAATTAAGTACAAAAAGGAGTTAACAATTGGCGTCGTCCTATCTCTACGTAAAATTTCAAAAGAATCAGAGAAAGAATTATTATTAAAAAGTGGATTTCATAATATTACATACTCAACCCTGATTAACCAGCTCAAAATAAACATAGGCAATTATTTAATACAATGTGATAATAAGTACCTCATTTTTTTTAATGATTTTATCTCAACAATTGAAAATATGGAACAGAACAACATTCTTAATTCAGGATTAACGAGTTTCTTCTATGAGAATTCAGACAAATTAGATGAACTTTTTGAACTCTATGATGAATTCAATAAGAGAATTAAAAGCATCCAATTTCAAAATATCCAATCAATGAAAGAGGAAATTATCAAACAAACAAATCATAACTGGAGGATATGGGAAGACTGGGATTTGGGTTGTGATTTTATTGTGAATAATCATAAGCTAGGAATTGAGAGCTATTTTGAAAAATCAAAAAGCAATCCTTTAGGTAAATTCTTCATCACAATTACAACATGGAATCTAACTGATTGGCATTATTTTAAAGACACGCTAATTTCTCAATTCCCTGATAAAAATTTCCAAATTAATAATAATCGTGCGGAACTTTCATATGAAACGCTTTTCGATCAGGAAACAGATGTAATTTCAGGTGTTTTAATCGAATTATTTAATAAAATCAAAAATATTAACTGGCCATAACGAGCTTGCAGCCGAGCAATGCGGGCAGTTTCCGGAGGCTGGCATTCACCAAACCTGCAAATGATAGAGGTAAAGAAAAGAAACAACAAGTAAACCCCGCACTGCGGCTGCAAGCGGAGCGTTAGCTGAAATAAATCAAATTTTATGAAACCAACTTTTAATCTTTGGAGCCAAAATAATCCTGATGCTTTATCAAACATTTGTCCAGAGTTAGGACTACGAGACTGGAACAAACTTAATGAGGAAGAGAAGAAAAAGATATGGGCGTATTTTGTACAAAAAAAATGGTTTGATCTAACAAACAAGATTTATTATTCTGTTGAAAGTTTAAATGAAAAGTACAAAAGGAAAAGTTATGGTACACAAACTTTAGATCATCAAGGCCCTCACTATCAATATGATGATTACAAAAGAAGATATTTTGAAGACTGTTGTTTAAAAGTTGCACTTCGAGATTTTTATACAATCTTTTTGAAAGAAAATCAGGATGTTGTCTTTGAACTCTTATCAATATTTGCAGATTTACATATTGACACATTCACTTCACAGAGTGTTGATGACACAAGTGCAAATCAAAATGATGAAGAAATTGCAAATGAAGCTTATAAAAAACTGGATGATCTTTCAAAAGACTTTAATGATATTTTCGAACAGTTTAGTTTAAATGTTATGCTAACTAGGAGAGGTATTATTTTTCGACAAGATAAACACATTATGGAGGAAATTTACTTGCCAGTAATCTCATATTTATCAAGTAAAAAATGGAAAGAAGTTAATAGGGATTTTTCAGATGCCTTAAATAAATTCCAAGAAAAAACACCTCAAGGATATAGTGGATGTATAACTCATTTGGTCTCTGCATTGCAAGCATTTTTACAAATTTTAGTCCATGACAAAGTAGGAAAAGGAGAGATAGGACCTTTAATCATTGAGGCACAGAAAAAAAATCTTATTCCAAATGATTCATTGACAACTAAGATATTTAAGGATATCCAATCAATATTAATGGAAGAACGCCAAAAATCTGGCGATCCTCATCCAAAAAAGGAATATGCAAATGAAAAAACATCAAAATTAATCATGAATCTTATTATGGTTTTTATTCAACATTGTATAATAAATTAAAATTTGATTTACATCAGCTAACGAGCAGGCAGCCTCAATGCGGGGCATGTGGGTTCGAGCCCCATCTTCCACCCAGAAAGATTCAATGAGTAATTATGTAATTATTTAAATTATGTAATTACTCATTACTCATTTTCCGCATTAAAAAATTCAGAAATTATTATCTAGAAACTTTCTAAATGATTAAATTTTCGGCAAGTGAGAATTAGGTAGTGGGAAGTGAATAATCGAATATTGATCCACGAAAGGTGAACAGCGAATACTTAATACCCAATACCTATTTGATAACGCCCTCAAATGATGCCCGGAAATCCTCCCATGGAGTCTTCTGGTAAGCATCTTCACCGAAGTAGTGAAGGATGGGTTCAAAATCTTTGGCAACCTGGTAGCCGGAAACAACCGTAAGCCATTGGCTTTTTTCATTCAGGAATACATACGAAGGGTATGACATGTTTCCTTTGAGCAGTTCAACGGCAAGCTGATGGGTTGACCTCCTGCCTGTGGGATTTGGGTTTGTGAATTTCACTCCATCGATGATTACGGTATCCTTGCGCTCTGCATTCAGTTTTACACAGTAAAAATGATCCATCATATACTCGCTGATGGTTGGGTTCGTGAATGTTTCCGCATCCATTTTCTTACACCAGCCGCACCAGTCGGTAAAAACATCGATGAAGATCTTCTTTGGTTTCTTTTTATTCATTTGATAGGCTTCCTCAAAACTGTACCAACGGATCTTATCTGTGGGAGAAACGGTTTTCTCCTTTCCTTTATTCTGAGATTCTGCAACAGGTGAAAAACAGAAGATAAAAAATGCGGTTATTATGAACAAAAATGATTTTTGCATAGAAGAAAATTTCAGCAAAATTATAATTCTTTGAACAAATTATGACCTATTTAACATTAATTATGATAAACCTCAGGGGGTCAGGAGATTCCTGGTCTATGGTTTATTTTGAAAATTTTGATCCTCTTTTTCTACTTGCGGAGAGAGCACGATCAGAAATTTTCGTCGCATAAAATTTTATTCGTGCGACCGCTCAATTTCCCTTTTCACATCTTTTTGTTTCAGCGTTTCCCGCTTGTCATAATGATGTTTTCCACGTGCCAGGGAGATCGTCAGTTTGGCTAATCCTTTTTCATTGATAAACAGCAGGGTTGGGATAATGGTAAACCCTTTTTCCTTTACTTTGATCTGCATTTTATGAAGTTCCCTTTTCGTGAGCAGCAGCTTACGGTCGCGCTTGGGTTCATGGTTGTTGTATGTCCCATATACATATTCCGCGATGTGCATGTTGATCACGAAAAGCTCGCTTGCCCTGAATGTGCAATAAGCGTCAACAATGCTGGCTTTTCCTTCACGGATCGACTTGATCTCGGTTCCGGAAAGTTGGATACCAGCCGTGAAATCCTGTAACAGAAGATATTCATGGCTGGCCCGTTTATTCTTTATGCTGACGCCTTTTTCCATAGTTTATTTTTTCTCCGGTTTCAGCACCACTCTCACATAATGTTTGGGGAGCAGATAGGTGTTGGCTGCAAGTTTAAGATCTGCTATGGTAATGGCATTGACCCTGTCCTTGAAATTCAGGATGGTGGCCGGGTCGGTACCATCATAATACACTGACTCGATCTTGCCCAGCCAGAATTCGTTCTTCTCAAGGTCGGTTTCCCGGGTACGGATTAATGTTTCCTTTGCCTTGTTCAGGTCGGTTTCGGTAGGACCGTTTGCTCTGATTTTTTTGACCTCACTGAAAACAGCATTGGTCAGCTTGTCGGCAGCTTTCGGCGAACAGCCAAACATCACCATAAACTGGAATTTCGATTTCGGGTAATGCTCAGGATTGATCATGACCTGAGGGGAATAAACGCCACTCATCTTTTCCCGGATCACTTCAATGAGCTTGATGGAAATAATCTCCTTAAGCATATTCAGTTCCAGCAGGTTCTTAGGATTATAGTCGAATGGCTCCGACATGACGATCCCGACCATGCCCTGTGGATCAGTTCCCTTGTACAAAGTATTGTTAACGACTCCTTTCGGGAATTTGGGAGAAACATCTACCCAGGCTTCCTGCCGGTTAAGGGAAGGCAGACTTCCAAAATATTTCGTCACCAGGGGAATAATCGTATCGATGGAAAAATTACCCGTAAGGAAGAATTTAAACTCCCTCGCATTCGCAAACCGGGAAATATAGATCTTATAAAGTTTGTTCAGGTTAACTTGCTGCAATTGTTGCGGCGTCGGGAAAATGACTAATCTTTTGTACCCTGGATAGGCCGACTTGAAAAGAGTATCATAAAAACTCATCATCGGACTGCTTTTCATGAATTTCATCTGGTTTTCGGTTTGTGACATGAAGGCTTTGAATGCAGTAGTGTCTTTTCTCGGTTCCTTGAAATAAAGGTATACCAGTTGCATCAGTGTTTCAATATCTTTTGGAGTGCTGTTTCCCCTGAACCCTTCTTTAACATCATCGATATAAGGATGGATCTCAAGGTTCTTCCCTTTCAGCTTTTTCTCGAGCTCTACATTATCGAAGTCTCCTGCCCCGCTCTTCTCGATGACCTGTGTGGCATAATTGGCCGACATGAAATCAGCATCCGGAATCACTGAATTGCCACCTAAGCAATAAGCAGAAAGAAGGATCTCGTCATTCTTGAAATGGGTGGGCTTTAATACTACCGTAACCCCGTTGGCGAGTTTCAATTCCGTGAAACCAAGTTCAGTATTTTCTTTCGTGCTGACTACTTTTGATCCTTTGAGATCAGCAGTAACAAGCGGTTCTTCCTTAAATTTGTCAACATAAGGCTGCAGATCGGTGGATTTGGAGTTCTTGATGATCTTCAGGATATCGGCCTCTGTCGGCACCTCAACTCCGCTTTTCTCAGGCGCCATGACCACCAGCGCCATGTTGTCGTCGCTCACAAACTCCTTTGCAAGGGCATTGATGTCCTCCAGTTTTATCTCCGGCAAAAGATTTTTTACATATTTGTAAGCCTTCCGGGCACCTGGAATCGGATCTCCCGTAAGGAAATTATTAACATAATCATTTGTAAGGCTCATTGATTCGGTCTTATCGAATTCCTTTGCAGCTTTTTCATACTGGCTGAGCATCTCCTCTTTCTGGCGTTCAAATTCGGTTTTAGTGAACCCGAAACGTTTTACCCGCTCGTTTTCTGCAAGCAGAATATCCAGGCTTTTATCGATCTGGTTTTCTTTCGACATGGCATTGACCATGTATGCATCTTTATTCCTGGCCAGGAATTGTCCATAATCTGCACTTGCAAAAACATAAGGAGATTCCGGCTTTTGAGAGATCTCATTGAAACGGTTGTTCAGCATCCCGGTAAACAATTGAGCCATCATTTTATCCTTGAAGTCACCAAGGTTCTTTTCCTTTTTCAACGGGTGCTTGTAAAACATGAGAATATAGTTCTCTGTAGCTTCCTTATCGGTTGTAACTGCGATGAGGGGTTCCTTGTTATCCGGAATATCAAATTCAGTCCTCGGCTTTTCTGAGGGAGGATTTTTGATACCTGAGAAATGTGCCTTGATCTGGGCTTCTGCTTTTACCGGGTCGATATCACCTACCATGACGATTGCCTGTAAATCGGGACGGTACCAGTCGTGATAAAAATCGCGAATGAGATCATGCTTGAAATTCTGGATAATATCCACTTTCCCGATCGGGATGCGGTTGGCATAAACAGATCCTTTGAAAATCACCGGTAAGAATTTTTTCATCATGCGGTCCTGTGCACCCAGTCCCATCCTCCACTCTTCAACAATAACACCTCTTTCCTTGTCGATCTCCTTATCGTCGAGCANNGTGTCATCGGTTGGAAGCTGAAGCATATAGACCGTTTCATCGAAACTGGTGTAGGCATTGATATCGGCTCCGAATTTCACCCCGGTCTTCTGAAGAAAATCGATCAGTTCATTGTGGGGAAATGTTTTGGTACCGTTAAAATTCATATGCTCCATAAAATGTGCGAGCCCCTGCTGATCATCATTCTCAAGAACGGAACCGGCATTGACGGCAAGCCTTAGCTCGACCCTCTTTTCAGGTTTTTTGTTATACCGGATGTAATAAACAAGGCCGTTGTCCAGTTTCCCGATCCTGACATCAGGATCAACAGCCAAGGGGGAGGTCAGGTCTATCTGCGTTGTTTGGCCAAAAAGCAGCGAGAAGCTCAGTACAAACAGAAAGAGCATTGAAGTGGTGAAGATTTTTTTTCTCATATAATTTTCATTTAATGTATTTTCATTCCTGAAATTTCTGCAAGTTACGCAATTTCAAAATTACTGCATTTATTGGCTGGATCATTTTTTGATGTTCTGTTATGATCTTTCCTAAAATTTAAATAAATAGTTTAGAAAGAAAAATTCACACTATGCCCAAGAAAAATCACTTTCTTGTATTACTTTTTCATGTTAAAACCGATTAAGGGAAATCAAAAAAATTTTACCACAAAGGCACTCAAAGGTTTTCACAAAAGCAAGAACTTTTTGGCAACAGCGGTAATATGAATTACCCTGTGCTTTAGCGCAGGGAAAAAGACAATAATAACACGGGCTTTAGCCCAAATATAAGTGAACTTTATGGGATATATGAGAATTTGGTTCCATCTTGTCTGGACCACTAAAAACCGGGAACCAATACTCACCAAGGAAATTCGCATGGAAATTTTCAGACACATCAGGGAAAATGCTGAAAAGAAAGACATTTATATAGATCATATCAATGGATACTTGGAACATGTGCACTGTCTTATCTCACTGGGCTATGGACAAACTATTGACAAAATCCTAAATACAAATTTGATATTTTTGTTCAGGGCTAAAGCCCAGAATGTTTTTTCAGCCTTAACCCCCGGCCTAAAGTCCGGGGAAATTCAAATTACGACTAAACTACAGAATTCCTTTTCCTGTTTATACACCGTACGAGTTTTCCGATAAAAAACCTAAAAAAATCATTTCCGTCATTTAAGTTCAATCACATCAAAATAAGGTTTCTCTCTTTTCCCGGATCAGATCTTCAGTGTGATCCCAAACAGGAAATTGATCAGGGCTTGCGGAAAGTATCCATTCGACTCATACAACTTCCCTTCCATGTAATAAGGGTAAACCCAGGCATTGGTTTCATATTTATTGCTGAAGATATTATTGACTGCCAGGTTGAATCCGATTTCTCTGATCCATTTTGTTCTGATGGAATATCCGGCAGACACATTGCTGACTAAGTAGGGAT
Source organism: Bacteroidales bacterium (assembly GCA_003142515.1). GTDB lineage: Bacteria > Bacteroidota > Bacteroidia > Bacteroidales > FEN-979 > FEN-979. The sequence goes on along the minus strand of PLMO01000077.1, from coordinate 15,454 downwards.
CCAAAACACGGTCTCTGTTTGAAGAATTATCGATAAATTGTTGTCCGATGTACCGGGAAGTGAGGGTCAACGCAAGGTTCTTCACCGGGATAAAGGTCAGGTTATTCTGAAGGATAAAGCCTGGAGAGAAGGAAAGATCGGTTTTACCCAGGAAATGGCTTTGTTGTCCCACCAGGTTCCAGGAAGCATCATAGACGTCGGTATACTCCGTAAAATCCTTGATCCTGTTCATACTCAAGGTAGACGTGACATCCCATTTGAGCCATTTGAATACATTGGCCCCGGCGGTGATCTCAATCCCGGTACGATAGCTGTGGGGCACATTGGTCATGATGGCCTCTCCCACGCTGTTGATCTTTCCTGTAAGCACAAGCTGGTTCAGGTAATTCATGTAATAAAGATTGATACCTGCCCTGAAATTCAGCAGTTTCAGATCATATCCCAGTTCCCAGTCATTCACGGTTTCATAAGTGGGGATATTTCCCGGCTCCGAAACCTCATAATTGTTCCTGTTCGGTTCCCGGTTGCCGACGGCAAAGGAGAGGTAAACATCCTGTTTATCACTGATGGTATAATAGATCCCTGCCTTGGGATTAAAGAAATTGAATTCATGCACCTGGGCCAATGTCCTCAGGTCTTCCAGTGTTCCATCCATCTTATAATAAATATTCCGGTACTGGAGATCGGCAAAAAGGTTGAAATGTCTGAAAACAGTATAAGTGGCTTTCACATATACGTTAAAATCCTTCTTTGTTCCGGTTCCATAGTACCAGTTTCGATCGTTATCCCCGTTGGAAGCATATTCTGCCCAGATCACTTTTCCGTAATGCTTGCAGTAATATCTGTTCCAGGCGCCTCCCAAGGTGATCTTCAGTTTATCCCCCCGGTGATAATTCCCCGAAAAAGTGATCCCGTAAAAATCATTATCGATCCATTTCTGATTGATCAGGTCTGTCTGTCTGATCGTATCCGTTCCGATGATCACATCGTTCAGGTTATAGGCTGATAAATATTGTCCGGGACTGTAATTTTCATAATAACCCGATCCCTTGGTATAATGCAATGCTGCATTGACATTAAAGTCGTGATTTATCTCCTGTGAAAACAGCAACTGGTAATGCGTCTGGGTATAATTATCAGTCTGGTTTTTATAATAGGCAAGATTTCCGTTTTTGTCGGTATATTCGCCTGCAGGGTTATAGGTACGATTAGTGCCGAGCGAATCTTTCGGAACGCCTTCCCAAGCCTGGTAAGTCTTTTCATATCCCGACAGCACATTGAACTTCAGGGTGGTTTTCCTTCCATAATATCCTCCGGAAATACTGAACGAAGTGAGTTTCGAAAATGCGCGGTCGATATACCCGTCGGAGGTGATGCGTGAAATCCGTCCGTCAAAAGCGAATTTATTATCCATCAATCCTGTCCCGAACCGGAAGGTGTTCTTAAAGGTATTGAACGATCCTGCAGAACTGTTGAGTTCGCCATAGGGATCCTGCCGGAAGGGTGTCGTCTGCACATTGATCGAAGCGCCGAATGCACCGGCTCCGTTCGTGGAAGTGCCGACACCGCGCTGCACCTGGATGCTTCCTGCTGAAGATGCAAGGTCGGGCAGGTCGACAAACCATACACCCTGTGACTCCGCATCGTTCAAAGGGATGCCGTTCAGGGTGACGTTGATCCGCGTAAGATCGGAACCCCGGATATTGATACCGGTATATCCGATACCGGTACCGGCATCGGAAGTTACAACCACAGAAGGTGTATTTTCAATGATGAACGGGAGATCCTGGCCCAGGTTGTTCTTCTCGATGTCGACACGGTTCAGCGTGGAATAGGTGGTTGGGGTCTTCTCCTGCGCACGCGTGGCAATGATGTTCACTTCCTCTCCAAGAATAACGCTGGTCTCCATGGTAAAATCAATGATTGTATCGTGCACCAACCGGCATATCCTGACGATGGGCTGGTACCCCATGAAGGAAAGTCTCAGCGTCCGGTTACCCGGTTTCTGTACCCGGATCCGGTATTTCCCGTCGTCAGCACTGGCAACGCTGATAAACGTGTTTTCAACGGTAATATGAGCTCCAACCATGGGTTTGCCCGAATCACGATCCCGAATGGTGCCGGAAACGGTGACCTGCGAAAATCCTTGCAAACAAAATGTAAGAAATAAAGCAGCGGAAACCAACAGCTTTCTCCACGAAGAATTCCGAAGTTCTTTTTGTTGTAACATGAGATTGATCTTTAAAGATTAAACAACTTTAACAATCAATCCTTTAAGGGAAATGTGTTTTGAATTCTGCTCCTCCCTACGCCGGCATTATCCGGATCAGGTTCAAAGAGTATAATCTCAGCCTTAAAGTCAGGCACCCCTATTGGAAATGATGGACAAAATTAATGAATAATCGTAAACATTGGATCAAAAAAAATATTTTTTCAAATTCGATCAGAATCCCGGCGGGTTCATGAGGTTGTTGTTCTCTTCTTCCCTTTCGTTCTGGAATTTCAGCTTTCCGAATTTATACGTAAAGTTGATGCCAAACGAACGGAAAGCTATCTTCCGCGTACTGGTCAGGGTAAAATCTTCTCCTGCCAGATCAGTTTTCATGATCACATATTCGTTGAAAGGGTTATTGGTAGTAAAGGCGATGCTGGCTTTATCGTGAAAGAGTTTTTGCCGGATGGCGAAACTATACGATTTCCAGGAAGGCATTTTACCTTGTACCGCTGTACGTGCAGAATTGAAATTCCCGAAAACTTCCAGCGCAAGAGTTTTCATGATCTCGTAGCTTAGATTCAGGGTAATCCGGTATTCAAAACTGTTGATCGAGGCTGGGGTCGGGCCCTTTTCCGTGATGGCACGGTTATACAGTGAAATGTTTGAGCGGATATTAAAAATAGACGCAATTGGAATTGATCCATAGATATTACCTCCTATCGTAGTCTCAGAACTGATATTTGCACGGGTAGTCACGGTGACATCGGAATAAGCAGAATCTCCAATCTTATATGCAGGATAATATATCACGAAACTCTGAATATCGTCAGTGTTCCAGCGATAATAGGCTACCAAATTTAAGTTCCCACCTTTCTTAAACGATTTATTGTATCCCAGCTCGATCCTGTTCTGCACTTCCGGTTTCAGGTTTGGATTCCCTATCGATATATTATGTGGATCGCTCAAGTTAATGAACGGGTTCAGGTCACGGTAGTCCGGACGCTGGATCCTGTATGAATAGCTCAATTTGAGTGAATTGTTATTCTTAAAGTTGTGAGACAGGATCAGTGAGGGAACAAATGTAGTATAGGATGGAATCGTGTTCCCTGGTGCGTTTGCATAATTGATCCAGGTATCCGTATGCTCAACGCGAACGCCGGGTCGTATATCCAGAAAATTAAAAAGTGAGAATGTACCGGTAAGGTAAGCGGCATAAATGTTCCGGCTATAATTTAATGTGTACGATTGTGGATAGTCAAGCACATAATTGCCAGTAGACAAATCCAGTGTATCGACATTTGAGGAACTTTTCTGATCCTCAAGAGAGGCTTTCACACCCGCTTGCAAGTTTAGTTTTTCACTGAAAGGCTGCGTATAATCAGCAGAAATCTCAGTAATCATATCAGTCCCCGGATTGCTGCCATAAATCCCGGAATAAACCGAATCTGCAGAATCCTGCCCTTCTGTTTGTCGATAATCCGAAAAATTCATAGCATAGCTGGAATTATACTGAATATTCAGTTCCTGACCTTTCTTCCTGAATATATGTTTATAATTCAAATTCCAGTTCAGTGAATTTGAATGATAGTTGTTTATGACGTTAAGATCATTCAGGAATGGACTTCCATGCCCGCCAGTTGAATCATAGATCAGGGAATTCTGTTGGGTAATACCCTTGCTGTAGTTCGCCCAATGATTATAGGTCAGACCGCCTGTAATGTTATCTTTCTGGGTGATGCTCCAGTCAAAGCCGAGTCCGGTTTGAAAACCATTCCGCTGAAATTTACTATCATTGTGTTGAAGAAGTTGAGTTTTGTTAGTAGAATCTTGTGTCCACCGTTCCTGGTCAGATGTTGTGGTAGATGAAAGTTGAGCGTTCCCGCTCAGGAAAGCATTCACTCCAAAATTTGTCGTGCGCGCATTGATGTTGAAAGAACCATTCTCAAGGCGGGTTCCGGCTGACAGAGATACATTCCCGCTGATCCCCCTAACCCGCGTCTTCTTTAATAAAATGTTGATAATACCACCCGTCCCTTCAGCATCGTATTTCGCACCGGGACTGGTAATAACCTCAATACTCTGAATCTGGCTTGCAGGGATCGATTGGAGAATATCTACAATGCTGTTTCCATATATGGTGGAGGGTTTTCCATCGATTAAAAAGCGAATATTTGAATTGCCCTGCAATTCAACATTCCCATCAATATCAACGGATATTTGTGGCACTTTCTTTAATACATCAATGGCGACACCGGATTGTGAAGTTATATCGTTTTCAGCATTATAGACCATTTTATCGATCTTGTTTTCGATAATACTCTTCTCGGCAGTTATAGTGACACCCTGCAGGGTCGTGGCTTTCGGGGATAAGAGAATCGTTCCAAGAGAAACCAGAGGAGCTTTTTCACTAATAATTATGTTATCGATAACTTTTTTTTCATATCCCAGAAAATTGATCACAACCCGGTAAGTTCCTTTTGGGATTTTGGTCAGCATGAATTTCCCGGTTGTATCGGAAACCGTGCCATTGATAATTTCAGTCTCATTGTGACGGGATAATCCAATAGTGGCATACTCGATGGGTTGATGATTGACCGAATCGATGATTATACCGTTGATCTTACCTGTATTAAGATTGACAGCAGGTTGAGCTTTTATGAGGAATGTCGTTATGAGCAGAAACCCAAGAAGAGCAATTTTTTTCAAAGCCGGAAATGTATCAGGGTTTAGATTCAGAAGTTTTTTGAGGGCACAAAAGTAAGAAAAAAAAGGAGCCACTCAGAAAGTCTGCTTATGACGGAACCATTTTTTTAGTTTCTTCACAACCTGAAATTTTTTGGCATATTCTTTCCCCACGAGGAAGATTCCTATCCAGAATGCATTCGTCCCGATGAGTAACGCCGCGATAAGGACGGCTGAAATTCTCATGCCGAGTTTCAGGAATGGAATGACGAAGATCATTCCCCAGAAAACCCAGGTAAGCACGATCAGGCTGATCCCCAGAATTCGCTGCGCTTTACTGTTCATGCTGTGTTGGAAATGATTGCAAAAGTAAGCAATTCCGGGGTCTTCAAAGTTAACGTAAAGTGAAGAGTTCAGCCCTGGGCTTACCTGCTATGTGTTATGCGTAACGCTTAACGGGTATTGATTCCTTCAATCCTATTGATACAATAGCTTATAAAGCTCGTTAAGGTCAGGAGATAAAATGATTTCAGTTCTGCGGTTAGCGGCGCGTCCTTCAGTTGTTTCATTCGTTTTTACAGGATGAAATTGGCCTCTGCCTGATGCAGTGATACGGTTCGAATCAAAACCATAGTCTGTTGTCAGAATACGTAAGATAGATGTTGCTCTTGCTGTGCTAAGATCCCAATTATCTTTAAATTGTTTAGTTTTAATGGGGACATTATCCGTATGGCCTTCAATCATTACCGTGACGTCTTTGGTACTGTTTAGCACATTGGCAAGCGTTTTGAGCGCTTCTTTTCCTTTAGGATCAACCACATCGCTACCCGATTTAAACAGCAATTTTTCTTCGAGCGAAACATAAACGTTTCCGTCTTTAATGTAAACGGATAACTCATCAGTTTTATAATTCATCAGCGCATCGGCTATTGAATTTTTAAGCTTGGCCATTACATCTTTTTGTGCCTGAATCATATCCTGGAAGGTTTTTAACCGCTTTGCCTGGTCAGCAATTGTCATTTTTGATTCAGTGGAAAGTGCCTTCAAACTATTTTGAACCAAAGCATTTTCATTCTTCAGGGATGTTTTATCATCAGTGAGAATTTTTACCTGCGTATTGCAGTCATTTAGGAGACCAAGTGTATTGGCATTGTCTTTTTGCAGCTTATCAACTCTGGCTTCCGAAGCCATAAATTTTTTATTTGACACACATGACGTAAATATCAAACCAAGAATCAAGGATAAGAATGCAAGGAATTGGAATGTTCTTTTCATTTTGTTCGTTTTAAGTGAATAATACGATTACAAAGATTATTACCTTTTAAATAAAAAATGTTACACAAATTTTAAATTATCTTACATGATTCACACATATGAGAAAGCGATCGGCTGATGAAACATAAAAAACACAGCAGATTTGAAAATGTGTGAATGATGTAACTCTTTTCTGCAATTGTGTAAGGCTTTCCGGAACCAAAGGACGCATCTTTGTTCTGTGAAAATGATTTCACAATTTTAAATCACAAAGACAAGATGAAAACTTTAAAATTAATCGTCATCGGTATGGTGTTGTTTCTTGCAAGCGCAGTGCAGGCGCAAGTTTCAGTGAAAGTTCATATGGGTGTACCTCCACCATGGGGTCCTGTCGGATTTAGCGAAGCGCGCTATTACTACCTGCCTGATGTGGAAGCCTATTATGATGTTCCATCGTCGATGTTTATTTATAATAGTGGAGGAACATGGGTTCATAGAGCTCATCTTCCCGGACGGTTCAAAAATTATGATTTGTACGGTGGATATAAAGTAGTTATGACCGATTATCGCGGCGATGCTCCTTACACTCATTTCAGGGAGCATCAGAAGCAATATGCAAGAGGCTACCATGGGGAAGCGCAAAGAACGATTGGTGAGCGGCCGGGAAGAGGAAACCCAGGCATAAGAAATTCCCGCGAAGGCAATCCCGGTAACAAAGAAGTTGGCCGTGGTAATGGTAAAAGCATGAAAAAAGGTCATGGTAAGCGTGATGAAAAAGGCAGGAAGGATTAAATGATCAAAGATCGAAGTTGCGAGAGGACTAAACTGCTAATCTGAAAATTAACATTATGCGTCATGAAAAATATTTTCTGTTTATTGGCTACGCTGACTATTTGCATCAATGCTTTTTGTAGTAAAGCCGACTCTCTTGTAAAAATTAACAACGCTGCTGTAAAGCCTGTAAAAACGAAGGTCTATCATGTTAACTACTTTGTGGAAGGGGCTGTAATAATCGCAGGGATGGCTGGAGATATAATTGCCATCCCACGTTTAAAAAGTAAGGCGTCGCTTGATTCTGCAGAGGTGGCTTTTGCGAATACCGATCAGCAGAAAAATTTAATGAACTCAGTCGACAAGTGGGCGTTAAAACAACCGACATCGGATCGAACCCTGTGGAAGAAGGTTTCCGATGATGGTGAGATTGGCATTTTTCTTTTACCCAGCTTGCTTATGATTGATAAAAACATCCGCAAGGATTGGCTTCACATACTGTTTATATATGTGGAAGGACATACCATTACTTTTACGTTTTACAACTATAGCCTTCTGGGGCCATTATTTCAGAACCGGTACCGTCCGGCGGTTTACTACCCCGAATTAGGTCTTGCTGCTCAAGAGAACAGCAACAACCGCAATTCATTTTATAGCGGACATGTGGCTTCCTGCGCCTACAGCACTTTTTTNNTTGTCGTTCCTGCATTGCATAAGATTCCATGCAGTAAATATCTTTCCTTAGGCTTGTCTACATCTCCAGATGCAGTGGGTTTAAGTATCCGCTGGAATTTGTCGAATAAACACCTTCTCACTGCCAGCAGGTAATACGTAACATAAGCACAACACGGTTCCCCGCAATTATCAGAAAATTGCTTCCTGCTTAATTGGTAATTTTTTAGATAATTTTAAAATGAAAATTGCAAATACCAAATTAAAAAAAACAATCCTTATTGTAATCGGTTCCATCATCATTACAGTAACGGTTGTTATTTTATTGGTCTCACCCATCACAAAATACCTGCTTGAAAAGTATGTGGAGAAGTACACGGGAAGGCACATTAACATGAGCTGGATTTACGTAAATCCTTTTACCGGTTACGTTCATATCAGCAATCTGAAAATTTATGAATCCAAAAGCCTGCCTGACTACAAGAAAGGCGACAGCATCTTTTTTTCAGCAAAAGGGGTCAGCGCAAATTTTGCCATGCTTAAACTGCTATCGAAAACGATCGAAATATCAGAAATCACATTAGACCAGCCAAAGGGAATAGTTATTCAAAACAAAAAGGAATTAAATTTTACTGATCTGATAAAACTATTTACGCCTAAAAAACCTCGGACCACTCCGGCATCAGTGCATTTTACTATTCTCAATATAAAAATAGAAAACGGCGTATTCTGGTACCGTGAAGAAGTAGCACCAATAAATTATTTTATCAAAGAAGTAAATATTGAAAGTACAGGCAAGCGTTGGAATGCAGATACCATGGCGGTAAAATTTTCTTTCTCCTCAGGACCTGCAAGCGGTAGCGCAAAAGGCAATTTCACCATCAATTTTAAAACCATGAACTATCGTGTTGCCGCTATCTTTAATAAATATGATTTGAAATTCATGGAACAATACCTCAAAGATTTAATCAGCTATGGAAACTTCAGCGCCAACCTTGATGCGGATTTTAAAGAAACAGGAAATTTTAAAGACGAGGAAGATATAAATGCCAAAGGACTGGTGGCATTGAATGATTTTCATTTTGGAAAAAGTCCGGATGATGATTATGCTTCCTGCGACAAATTAGTATTAAAAATAGATGAGTTGAGCCCGAAGAACCATCAATATAATTTCGATTCATTATCACTTACCCATCCGTTTGTAAAATATGAGCGTTATGATTATTTAGATAACCTGCAAAGGATGTTTGGAATAAACGGGGCCAATATTGCAGCAGCTTATGCAAACCCCGCCCGGTTCAACCTGATACTTAAAATAGTCGATTATATAAAGGTACTTGTGAAAAATTTCTTTCAGAGTGATTATAAGATTAACCGGCTGGCAATTTACAGGGGCGACCTAAAATTCAATGACTTTGCTATAAGCGAGAAATTTTCTGCGGATATAAACCCCCTCTTTATTATTGCAGATTCTATCAACAGAATTCACAAACGGGCTAACGTATCATTAAAATCCGGTATTCAGCCTTATGGCTATATATCAGTAAACCTGAGCATAAATCCAAAAGACAAGGGGGATTTTGATCTGCAATGTCATCTTCAAAAATTGCCTGCAACTATGTTTAACCCCTATCTGGTTACTTATACTTCTTACAACTTAGACAGGGGAACCATTGAATTCAATGGTACATGGAATGTGAGAAACGGAATTATACAAAGCGTTAATCACCTGGTGATAATTGATCCACGGGTAACCAAGCGGCTGAAAAACAAAGATACAAAATGGCTTCCCATGCCGCTGATCATGTCGTTGATCCGTGAGCGTGGCAACGTTATTGATTACGAAATTCCAATGACCGGTAATTTGAAAAATCCGAAATTTCATTTTCACGATGTATTGATGGATTTGCTCACAAATATTTTCGTTAAACCCGCCACAGGACCTTATAGAATGCAGGTAAAAAATATAGAAACTGAAATTGAGAAATCACTCACATTGAAGTGGACCGTGCGACAGCATTCACTCTTACCTAATCAGGAAAAGTTTGTAAATGCCATGGTTGATTTTCTGATAAAAAATCCGGAAGCTTCGATTGCGGTTTATCCAATACAGTATGCTGAAAAAGAAAAAGAACACATCCTGTTTTTTGAAGCCAAGAAAAAATATTTTTTATTATCTGAAGATAAAAATGCACCATTTCTTAGTGAAGATGATTCTCTAAAAGTTGATAAAATGTCGGTAAAGGATTCTTTGTTTGTTCATTATTTAAACAAAAAGGTCAGCGGAAATATGCTGTTTACGATACAGGAGAAATGCAACAAATTTATTGGTTCAGCTATTGTCAATGCCAAATTCAAGCAATTAAATAAAGAAAGAGAAGACGCTTTTATGTTTGACTTTAAGAAAAATGGTGTGCAAAACTGTGTAAAAATGTCTATCGGTGAAAACAACATCCCTTACAACGGCTTCTCATTCTACAAAATAGCTTACAAAGGTGAAATTCCGGAGGCCTTACTCAAGGCATACCGGAAAATGAATGAATTAAATGATGAAGCACCGAGGAAAAAATTTAAAAATGACCGTAAGAAAAACAGAAAAGCTCTTTAGGAAATGAAACAATTATAAAAGTAAGTTCATTACTTAATCACTTTTCAGATGTGTGAATTATGTAATATAATTAAATAGTTGTGTAACACTTAAAGTAATTAATGTATCGACCTTTGTTTTGTTGTGAAAAGTCATTCACAAATTAAATTAAATAAAAATGAAAACACGTCTATTCAATGCATTAAATGCAGTTTTACTGCTTTTAATCCCAACGGTGAATTTTGCACAGGCTCCTCCTCTGGGAACTGCTGCTGATTTTGTTCTCTTCACTTCTGTTGGGGCAGTGACAAACGTAGGTACTTATAAGTATCTTACCCATCTTACAGGCAATGTAGGCAGTAACAGCGGCTCCAGCACCAATTTCGGAAACGTGAACGGTGTTATGCACGATGGTGATGGCGCAAGTGGGCAATGTGCAACCGATTTGCTGCTTGCATATAATTCATTGAGTGCGGCAATACCGACTGCCACTCTTTTAAATCCTGTGATTGGAAACGATACCACCCTTAATGCAGGTATATACTTCATGCCAGGCGCGGCATCGCTGAACTTAGGTCTTACTTTGAATGCTCAGGGAAGTTCCAATGCAGTATTTATTTTTAAGACGCCAACAGCAGTAGCATATGCATTTACTGCAAACCCTAATTCAAAAATCCATTTGATTAATGGGGCAAAAGCATGCAATGTGTTTTGGCTGGTTAGTGGGGCTGTGAATATGGGAGTTGGAGTTACCATGAGGGGAACTATTGTTTCCGGTGGTGCCATTTCTATGGGTGCTCAGGACACGCTTGAAGGAAGAGCGCTTACAATTAACGGGGCTATTACTGTTTCCAACGGGGCTTTAGGATTCCTGGCATATACCCCAATCGGTTGTGGAAGCCCTTATCTTACCGGGCCAGCAGCTCCTACATTTGTTGGCTTAGCAAGTTATGCAGTATTTGCTACCACAGGGTCTGTTAGTGATTGCGGCACCTCGCATGTTGCGGGTGACATCGGAGGGAATACCGTTCAACCTACTGGTTGGAATCCTGATTCTGTAACAGGAACCATTCACTTCAATGATCCCTCTACACAAGCGGCCGCAGGCGATTTGCTTCTTGTCTATAATTATCTCCTCGGACTCACTTATGATATTAAGTTGTTGGATCCTGCAGAGTTTGGACACAACCTGGTTCTTACACCTCATACTTACCAAATGAATGCAGCTGTAACATTTACTGATACCCTTTACCTCGATGCAATGGGTAATGCCGATGCTGTATTTATTATCAAGACATATGGTGCCTTTGCATCAACCCCTGGCTCACAAGTTTTATTGGTTAACGGAACGCGGTCAAAAAATGTGTATTGGTTTTGTACCGGGGCAGTGAGCATAACCGCCAATTCGAACTTCAAAGGAGCAATTATTGCTCACGACGCGATCGACATACTCACAGGGGCTAAACTTGATGGCAGAGCGTTTTCAACCAATGGTGCTATATCAACTTGCGGAATGACTGCCACTATTCCTTCCACTTCCGTTATTATTACACAGCCAAGCAATAAAACAGCATGCGTTGGAAGTTCAGTAAGTTTTTCCATAACTGCATCAGGAACAGGTCTTACCTATCAATGGAGAAAGGGAACTTCAAACTTAATCAACGGAGGAACTATTTCAGGCGCAACTTCTGATACGCTTAGAATTAATCCTGTGAATCTCTCTGATGCTGCGACAAACTATAATGTTATTGTCTTTGTACCATCTGCACCAAATGATACTTCAGTAAATGTTTCTTTAGTAGTTAACCCGACCGTAGGCACACCAACTTCAATAACAGTCTCGGCAGGTATCGAGCCCACCTGTCAGTTGACCAATGGTACTACCACAACTACCTATGCAACTACAGCAACAAACAATACTGGATTTAACTGGAGTTTAAGCAATGGCTTGGCAGGAAGCATCGGTGCCACAACCGGTGTTATGACCTGGTCTAACGGGTTCTCAGGAACTGTAAATATCCAGGTTACTGCCAGTGGTTGCAACGGTCCGTCTGCACAGGTGATACGAACGGTAACGGTAATGCAAACAGTAGGTACGCCTGTCTTCACAATGGGTGCTACATCAACCAGATGCCAGGGTGCCGGAACAGTAACCTATACTGCAACTGCAACTAATAGCTCAGGTATTACCTACATCCTGGATGCAGCCAGCCTGGCCGCTGGTAATAGTATCGTTACCGCAACCGGAGCCGTAACTTATGTTGCAGGATGGGTCGGAGTATCACTCATCACCGCAACCGCGACAGGTTGTTATGGCCCCTCGATAGCTTCACATCTGGCAACAACCAATCCAAGACCCGGACCGACCATCACCGGTCCTGCATCGGTTTGCCCAGGGTCCACAGGCAACGTGTACACCACAGAAGCAGGAATGAGCGGTTATACCTGGACCGTTTCGGTCGGTGGTACCCTCTCTGGTGGCGGAGGAACAAATGCCATCACAGTAACCTGGAATACTGCCGGGGCCCAAACCGTTAGTGTAAACTATACCAATGCTTACAGCTGCCCGGCTCTCGCACCAACTGTTTTCAATGTCACGGTCAATGCATTGCCAGTTCCCACTATCACAGGGCCTACGTCAATTTGTATGGGATCTACCGGTAATGTTTACACCACACAGGCAGGTATGACTGGGTATAACTGGGCCGTTTCTGCAGGTGGTACCATTACTACCGGAGNNACCAATGCCAATGGCTGTACCGCTGCTGCTCCTACTGTCTTCAACGTTACAGTCAATGTACTGCCGGTTCCGACCATCACCGGACAATCCAGCATGTGCGTCAATTCGGGTTACTACAATTATACAACAGAGACCGGGATGACCAATTACGTATGGAGTGTTTCTGCAGGTGGTGTGATCAACTATGGATCCGGTACCAACCTGATCCAGGTTTCCTGGATCATTGCCGGCCCGCAAACGGTTAGTGTCAATTACAGCAATGGATTTAGTTGTAGTGCAGCAACACCCACGGTGTTAAATGTTACAGTCAATCCATTGCCGAACCAGGCCGGAACAATCACCGGGACAGCTAATGTTTGTGCCGGAACCAATGGCGTAGCCTATACTGTTGCCCCAATCCCGAACGCCAACACGTATGTATGGACCTTACCGCCTTATGCTACGATCGCATCCGGCATGGGAACGAATTCCATCACGGTGAACTATGGCACGAATGCACTTTCCGGAAACATCTTCGTCTATGGCAACAACCTCTGCGGTAACGGTGCTGCTTCGCCCCCGTTTGCTGTTACCGTCAATGCATTGCCCGCAACCGCCGGTATCATCACCGGTCCGGCCTCCGTATGCCAGGGCGCTACAGGTGTGGTTTACACGGTTCCCGCTATCGCAGGTGCCAGTAGTTATACCTGGACAGTTCCCGCCGGAGCTACCATCGTGAGCGGTGCCAACACCAACTCCATCACCGTTGATTTCAGTCCTGCTGCCGTTTCAGGAAACATTACCGTTTTCGGGACCAACTCCTGCGGNNAACGGCACGGTTTCCCCGAACTTCGCAGTGACCGTTAATCCTATCCCTCCTGCCCCCGTGGTAACAAATATCGGGACTACCCTATATAGCAGTGCTCCTACAGGGAACCAGTGGTATTATTCAGCCACCTCGAGCGGAACAGGAGCACCCATCAGTGGAGCCACTGGACAGACCTATGTTGCAACCCAGGACGGTTATTACTGGTCGGTAGTTACGATAAACGGTTGTTCTTCCGATTCCTCGAACCATAAACTGGTCATCACTACCGGCATTGATTCACATTCGTCATCTGGAATTAATGTGTATCCGAACCCGAACGAAGGTGTGTTTACCTTGATGATCACATCCCCGAAGGAAGAAAAATACAACCTTAGGGTCTTCAATAACCTCGGTGTGCAGATCTTTGAGATGAAAAACCTGGATGTCGTAGGAACGACCCGTCAAACCATCGACCTGAGCTCTGCCACAAGCGGAATCTACACTATCGTGATCTGGAACAGCAATTACTCCAGCGTGAAGAAAGTGGTTGTAAGCAAATAAAATCATAAAATAATAAAATGTCAAAAGAGGCTGTCTCAATAGTTTGAGATGGCCTCTTTTCTTTTAACGCAAAAGACTCATCACCATTGAAAATGTGTGAATGATGTAACTTATTTCAAAAGTTGTGTAACAAATATTTTTATAAGAGTATTCACCTTTGTAACGTGATAATTCTATCACAATAAAACAAAATCTATGAAAACCAAAATGAAAATTATCTGTCTTCTGCTGATGCTCTGTATAGGTATGTGGATAACACCGCAAAAAGCTTCAGCACAGGGAGCATCAGTCAACTTCCAGGTTTTTTATGATGATTTAAGCCCTTATGGAACCTGGGTCGACAACGCCAATTATGGATACGTTTGGGTCCCCAATGTAGCTCCCGGGTTTACTCCATATTCCACGAACGGCTATTGGGTAATGACCGATGAGGGGTGGACATGGGTTTCTAATTATTCATGGGGATGGGCTCCTTTTCACTATGGTCGGTGGTACACCGATCCAACTTACGGCCCCATGTGGGTTCCTGATAACGAATGGGGCCCGGGATGGGTTACCTGGAGAAGATCAGGAGATTATTACGGATGGGCACCCATAGGACCTGGGGTTAGCATCAGCATGGCGTATAGCAATGGCTATGATGTACCCTCCAATCAATGGACATTTGTAAGAGACCGGGATTTTGGCAGAAGGGATATCAATAACTACTATGTCAACCACTCAAACAATGCTACAATCATCCACAACTCCACGGCGATAAATAATACCCATGTAGACAGAACAAGAAATGTAACCTACAATGCAGGCCCCGAGAGAGCGGAAGTAGAAAAACGTGCAGGTAGAAAATTTACCCCTATTGCAATTAAAGAAAGCAGTAAGCCCGGTCAGAATCTGGGGAACAATCAGCTTCAGATATACAGACCGCAGGTACAAAAAAATAGTCCCAACGGACAAAAACCAGCCCCATCCAAAGTGGCGAGTTTGAAAGATGTGAAAACTCCTGCGCAAAGAACTGGAACTCCTCCGCAACATACCATTCAACCGGCTAAGCAGCAGCAAACACCGCCTCAACGTACCGTTCAACCGGCTAAGCAGCAACAAACGCCGCCTCAACGTACCGTTCAACCGGCTAAGCAGCAGCAAACACCACCGCAACGTACCATTCAACCGGCTAAGCAGCAGCAA
>PLMO01000183.1 GCA_003142515.1 Bacteroidales bacterium | reverse complement strand
AAAAGAAGTTCATCGCTTGCTTTCCGGGGATGTTCAATCTGTAAATCTTTCAGGATCTTACCGTCACGGAAACTCACATTTCGGTTGGTGTAAGCGGCAATATCGGGTTCGTGTGTCACGATTACCACTGTGATTCCCTTCTTGTTTAGTTGCTGGAAAATATCCATCACTTCAACGCTGGTCCTGGTATCTAAGTTTCCGGTGGGTTCATCCGCCAGTATCACTACCGGATCGTTGACCAGGGCACGGGCGATGGCCACACGCTGCTGTTCCCCTCCCGAAAGCTGGTTCGGAAGGTGGTGCGACCGGTCGGCCAGCCCCACCGATTCGAGTGCCTGTATGGCTTTCCCCCGCATGGCATGAGAGCTGATCTTGCTGTTGTACATCAAGGGAAGTTCCACATTTTCCAAGGCCGATGTCCGGGAGAGCAGGTTAAATGACTGGAATACAAAACCGATCTTTCTATTCCGTAACTGTGCCAGCTGATCTTTGTTTAATTTCCCTACATCCACACCATCCAGGAAATATTCTCCCCGTGTAGGTACATCCAAACAACCTACAATATTCATAAAGGTGGATTTTCCTGAACCGCTTTTGCCCATAATAGCGACAAAATCACTTTTACGGATATCCATGTCGATGCCTCTCAAGGCATGAACTTCAAGATCACCCATTTTATAGATCTTGACCAGGTGCCGGGTTGAAATGATTGCATCTGTCATATTACCTTCCTCCCCTGCCTCCTGCTGGCCGCGGCATTTGCGGCTGGAAAGGACTTTGTTGTGTCTGTGTGTTGGTGGAAGTAGTGGTTTGGGAGTTGATCATTCCAACTACAACCTCATCGGTTTCTTTCAGATTACTCTCCACTTCGGTGAAACTGCCATCGGATAACCCGGTTTTGACCCTGTACGGCATCACTTTATTGTCAATGGTTTTTACCCAAACTATTCCCATACGACCCCTGTCAGCTCGTTTTCCATCCGAACTTTGTCCATTCTGTCCCTGGGCACGTCCCTGTCCATTACTGCTACTAAGTCCACCTTGGGGCCGGGTTCCACCCGTTCCGCCAGATCCTCCTTGTCCACCAGTATTTCCTGTATTTACAAAGGAACCGGTCCCTCCCTGTGAGCTCATTCGTTTGCGGAATTCAATGATCCGCTCAAGAAAATTTTTCACTGAATCGGGAAATTCTTTCATTGCTTTATCCAGATAATCCTGGGGTGGCCAGAATTTTAGCGCACTTGCAGGAATCTTTATGACATTTTGTACTTGCTGGATCATAACCGTTATGTTGGCGGTCATTCCAGGCATTAGTTTCAGATCCGGATTGGGAACATCTATGATCACTGTATAGTTAACAACATTTTGAAGAATGATTGGCTGTAACCTGATTTGTGACACGGTTCCCGAAAAGGTCAGATCGGGATAAGCATCTACCGTAAAGTTCACATCCTGTCCATTTTTAATTTTTCCGATATCCGCTTCATCAATACTCGCCTGAACCTGCATTTTGGTCAGGTCGTTGGCAATGGCGAATAAGGTTGGTGTGCTGAAGCTGGCAGCAACGGTTTGACCGCGATCAACAGCTCTTGAGATCACAACGCCGGAAACAGGAGCAACGATGGTTGCGTACCGGAGGTTGATTTTCGCCCGGTCGAGTGAAGATTTTGCCGACCGGGCATTTCCTAATGCTGTCATATAATCGGAATACGACTGGTCATAATCCGATTTGGCAATCACCTTTTCATCAAAAAGTTCCTTATTCCGGTCATAATTGAGCTTTGTCAGGTCAACCTGCACCTGTGCCCGGTACATGGCCGAGGAAGCATCTTCAACTGATGATGCCAGATAGGTTGTATCCAACACGGCAACAACCTGTCCTTTTTTAACCACAGAATTGAAATCCACAAAAATCTTATCTATGACTCCTGAAACCTGTGTTCCCACCTGTACCGTGGTATCTGCACTTAAGGTGCCTGTAGCAGTTACCACAATTCTCAAATCTCCCTTTTCAACTTTTCCTGTCCTCCACTGTATTGCAGCAGAGCCTTTATTTCCAAACCAGAACCATGCCCCGACTGCTAAGATTATCACCACTGCGGTGAGTGTTATCCAATATTTTCTTTTCATCGTTTTGTGTGATTTATTCGTTTAAAATGTGATTGGTTTCCCCTGATAAAAATCCAGGATCTTCGACTTGAATATATAGTCATATTTTGCCTGAATACCATTAGATTGCGCCTGATAATAAGCATTTTTCTCGATCAGATAATCAATGGCAGTCGCCATACCCACCTTGTATTTTCGTTCCATGTTATTATAAGAAAGTTCGGCAGCTGCAATTTGATCTTTTGTAGCTTCATATTTTTTGATGGAATTTTTCAGGTCGGTATATGATTGTTCGATGGTCTTCCTGAGTTGGAGCTTGATGTCCTGTTCATTCAATTGCGTAATAAGCATATTCACTTTTGCCCGTTCGATATTACTCTTGATCAGCCGGTTACTGTATATCGGTATGGAAAGATTCAAACCGATTGATTCTCCAAGGTTGTTCCATAACTGGGGCAAGAATGACGATGCTTTAGCGACGCTGGCATTAACTCCTGATCTTGAGGAAACTGCATAGTTGGAGTTCACTCCACCACCCAGGCTGATGGTGGGATACCGGGCTCCCTCATTGATCTTTATCCCAAGAAGGGCGCTGTTTGAACGGATGGAAGCGCCTGCAATCTGAGGTTGAACCGTCAGCGCTTTTGAATATATCTCCTGGTTTGTTTGATTAATTATGAGAGAAGGTTCGACAAGGTCGGGTACTTTTAAATCAAAACTATCGACAACAGGAAGTTCCATAAGTTGTTCAAGGGTTACTTTTGCAAGGTCCAACTGGCTTTGTGCATTCACGATTGCCAGGTTATCGGTCGCCTGTTGGGAACGTATTGTGTAAAGATTACTTTCCGGTAGCTTTCCTGCATTGACCATTTTTTGGGTTTGATCAACCTGCACAGCCGTTGCATCTGCCTGGTTTTTGGCAGCAGCCAGTATTTCATAATAGAACAGAACTTGCAGGTATGCTGTCGTAATGCTCAGGGTTACCTGGTTCTTGACATTATCGATATCCGTTTTACCAGCATCAAGGTTCATCTTGTTCTGCAGAATAGTCTGGGTGAGCTGAAAACCACTGAACAAACTAACGCCGGAACTTAATCCAAAAGATGCAGAATTGGTGGTTTTTTCAACATATTGGTTGGTCACGGGATTGACACTATTACCAAAGCCTACTCCATCCCGTGCACTGGCACTTAGATATGGAAAGAGATTTGCTCTCGATTGCTCCAGGGTTATGCGGTTGAGATCGTTGTTCAGCCGGCTCTGGTTCAGGGAAATGTTTCTTTGAAGCGCCGTATCTAAGCATTGCTGGAAGGTCCACAAACGATTCTGCGCCTGGGTAAAAGTAAAAAGCAGGCAGGCAGTAAAGATCAAAAGTGATTTTTTTTGCATTTCAGTCAATCCTATTTTTTTGGTTGATAACTTGAAGAAAATTCTCTTTATAATTGTCGCCGATGGGGATCTCTTTATCCCCCACCTTCACAAAATTTCGATGAATGTACTGGATCTTCCTGAGATTCACAATAAAGCTCCTGTGAACCCGGATGAAATCGGGAGCAACCAGCTTCTCTTCAATGGCTTTCATGCTCGATAAGGTCACAACAGGTTTATCCCCCACAATTATTTTTATATAATCTTTCAGGCTTTCGATGTATTGAATTTCAGCGATCTCGATTTTAACCAGTTTATAATCTGATTTAACAAAGATAAACTGGTTGGAGAAACTGATCTCTTCGGCAGAAGGCAGAGCCGGGTTCTTTTCCAATATGGACAGATGTTCCTGGGCTTTGTTCACTGCCTTAAGAAACCGCTCAAAAGAGTAGGGTTTCAGGAGATAATCGACCACATCCAGTTCAAAACCCTCCAGGGCATATTTTTCATAGGCGGTTGTAAAGATCACCAGGGGTTTATGCGGGAGACTTTTAAGAAACTGGATCCCGGAAATATCCGGCATCTGGATATCGAGAAAAAGCAGGTCGATCTTTTCCGTCTGAAGTACATCAAGGGCTTCAATTCCGCTTTTGCACTTTTTTACAAGCTGCAGGAACGGAACCTTCAGGATATCGTCTTCTATCAGATCGAGGGCCAGGTTTTCATCATCAATCACAATACACCGTATTATACTCATAATGAAATATCCAGGTTAACAATGTATTTCGTTGTGGTCTCTTCAATGTTAATCGTATGGGTTCCGGGATATAGCAGATCCAGTCGCCGAAGTACATTTTTCAGTCCGATCCCGGATTCCTGTTGAATGGGGTCATCATTTTTTTTGATCCTGTTATTTTCAATGCGGAATTGAAGATCGTTGTTATCGATTTTCAGGTGGATGTCGATGTGCGATGCTTCAAGATAACTGACTCCATGTTTGAAGGCATTTTCCACGAAGGGGATCAGCAGCATAGGTTCAACCATTTTGCCGTTTATGTTTCCTTCGATCTTAAAATTGATGATCACCGAATCAGAGATTCGCAACCGTTGCAGATCAATATAATTCTGCAGGTATTCCACCTCTTTTTCCAGGCTTACTTTTTCATCTTTCGAATCATAGAGCATGTATCGCATAATCCGGGAAAGCTGTATGATGGCATTTTCCGTGTCATCCGATTTCTTCCGTGCAAGCGAACAGATGTTGTTGAGGATATTGAAGAGAAAATGCGGGTTCACCTGCGATTTCAGGAAAGCCAGCTCAGAGTGAAGCTTTTCATTCTCCATCTCTTTTTTCTGTTTCTCCGCCTTGAACCATTCATTTGTGATCTTTATGGCCGTGCTGATGGCAAAGGCAAACAAGGAGGGAAAGACCGGGAAAAATAGCCGGTGAAGAACACCTGGGTGATGGAATTCGGAAGGAACGTATGTATCGATGATACTTGAAAAAAGCAGGTGCGTTACCGAGATAAAAACGAGACACCCCAGGATAGCCAGCAAATAATAGAACAGTTTCCCGGGTAAAAAAAATTTCCTGATAAGGTAGTAAGTATTAAAATAAAAGAAGGAAACCAGGAGGAGGAAAAGCATCGTGTTCCTCCAGATGAAATGCGGGGAAATGTGTTGCCGGGTATCGTCAATATAAGGAATCATGTACAATCCAAGCCAGATCAGAACATGGATGGCGATAGTAAAAAATCTGGACAGATTGCCGGAAGGTTTTTGCATTTAGAAACAATTTGGCTGCAAAGATAATCTAAACCAAAGGGTTATGCAGGCAATTTAGACCAGGGCGTATGTTTTTACGATAGAAAGCAGCGTCCTGTCGATAAAGTGTTATATTTGTTCTCTATGCTGAACCAGAAATTACAACAACGGCTCATTCAGAAACTCTCGCCTCAACAGGTCCTGGTCATGCGACTTTTGCAGGAACCGATCTTGGCACTTGAGCAAAGGATCAAGCAGGAGATTGAAGAGAATCCTGGCCTGGAAGAAACCACTCCTGACGAAGACGAAAAGGATATCCAGGAGGATGTCGTCACTGATTCGGTGGAATCGGACGAGGATGAGTTCAGGGAAGAGCCGGAAGAGGAATCCCGCAATGAAAATGATGATTTCTCTTTTGAAGATTATCTTGCCGAAGATGAGATCCCGGAATATAAACTATATGCCAATAATAAAAGCCCGGATGATGAAATCAGGGAAACCCCTCTTGCTTCGGGGATCAGCTTTCAGGATCACCTCCTGAGTCAGCTGGGTATGAACCGTGTAACTGACAAACAGTACATCATCGCCTCGACCATTGTTGGCAACCTTGACGAACCGGGATATCTTCTCCGGGAGATTCCAGCCCTGTGCGACGACCTTGCTTTCAACCACGGGATCGAGGCCAACGAGCAGGAGGTGGAAGAAGTACTCAGGATCATCCAGGGATTTGATCCTCCTGGTATAGGCGCCCGTAACCTTCAGGAATGTCTGTCGCTTCAGCTGGAACGACTTTCCCAGGGATCGAAAAGCATCGAGCTGGCACGAGTGATCGTGAAGGATTATTTCATTGAATTCAGCAAGAAACATTATGATAAAATCATGCTGAAGACCCGGTCATCAGAACCGGAACTGAAGAATGCCATTGCAGAGATCCAGAAGCTGAACCCGAAACCCGGTGTTTCGATCAGCGATATTTCTCGCGAGGGAAACTATATCATCCCCGATTTTACCATTTCGAATCAAGACGGCATCCTTGAGGTCACCCTGAATTCGCGGAACGTACCCGACCTGAGCCCGAACCGGCAATATATCGAAATGCTGCGGGAATATTCGGCAGGCGGAAAAAATGCCAGTAAGTCATCAAAAGATGCAGCCACCTTTATCCGGCAGAAGCTGGATGCAGCCCGTAATTTTATCGATGCCATCCGTCAGCGCCAGGATACTTTATATGTCACCATGCAGGCTATCATGGAATACCAGAAGGATTATTTCATGACCGGGGATGAAACCAAGCTGAAACCCATGATCCTGAAAGACATTGCCACCATCATCAATATGGATATTTCTACCGTTTCCCGTGTGGCAAACAGCAAATATGTGCAAACGCCTTTCGGGACCTTCCTGCTGAAAAGTTTCTTTTCGGAATCGATGCAAAATACAAAAGGGGAAGAGATATCCACCCGGGAGATCAAGAAGATCCTGCAGGATTGCATCGAAGCTGAAGATAAATCCGATCCCTTTACCGACGATCACCTGGTGGATCTCCTGAAAGAAAAAGGTTATAACATTGCCCGGCGTACCATTGCAAAATACCGGGAACAGCTCAATATCCCTGTAGCACGACTCCGGAAGGAACTCTAATCCCTAAACCTCAACATGCATGGAAGAACGAATCGCTAAAATGTTTACCCTGGTTTTTCATCCCCTTTTCGTTCCGTTCTACATGTTGCTGATCCTGCTGAATGTCAACACATTCTTCGCGATGATGATCCCGGTCAAGGCCAAGTTGCTCCTCTCCGGGCTGGTCTTTCTCACCACCATTCTTCTTCCCCTGCTGATCGTTTTCCTGCTGTACCGCCTTAAAATAGTGAAGTCATTCCACCTGGAATCAAGGGAAGAGAGGATCTACCCGCTCCTGGCTGTAGCTGTGTTCTATTACCTCACTTATTACCTGCTGAAGAGTTTTCCCATTTCCTTCATATTCAGCTATTATATGCTGGGATCTACTTTTCTCACCATCCTGGCCATGATTATCTCCTTTTACCGGAAGATCAGCCTGCATATGATCGGGATCGGCGGCATGCTGGGCTTACTCATGGGACTTTCACTAAACCTGAGTCTTGATTTGACCTGGTTCGTGGTTGCAGCAATTATCCTGGGGGGATTTCTGGGCTTTGCCCGTATTCAATCAAACTCCCACAAGCCATCCGAGATTTATTCCGGATTTCTAGTGGGAGCAGGCGTTATGTTTCTTCTCTTTATTTTCCTCTGATCAGAAAGGCATCAAAACCAGTCCTACCGAGATGGGATACATATCCGGTCCGTGATTTTTGGAGAAGAGCGTCGATAGCATATATTGGCCATCAATACTGATCCACCTATAACCGATGCGAAATGTAGGGCCGTAGCTGAATTGCTGAAGGTTCGGTATTCCCATTTCCTTGATCCGGACCTTTGAAGTGGTATTATACGTATAGATAGAAGTATCTATTGCGTTGCCCACATACTTTGTATGGCTGCCGATCAAATATCCCACCTTAATACCTAGTGCCACATTGACCTTACTCTTTGTTTTAAGGTTGAATTCCAGCGGGACTTCCAGGTATACGATNNGGAGAAGCCAAAATTGCTCTTCCCGAAAGGCAGATTGTAGAGCCCGAAAACGTTGACCCCCTGGTTGATGGTACGAATTTTTATTCCGGATGGAACATTTAGCACGAAATCGTTAAACATACCAAAACCGATGCTGAATTTCTTTTTTGTGGTTTCGTTCACCACCTGGGAATTTGCGACCGGCTGTATTAGCAGAAAAGCCAGCAGGAACAAGAGAATCCCGGATACAGGAACCGATAAGATTTTTGAATAGACTACCCTCATGACCGAATTTTTATAATGGAACAAATGTATGGCTTTTTTTATATAAACGCTCCGATTCCTCATATTATTGAACCTCCCGGGAATTATTTCCACAGGTTGGCCGGATAAATACCTGCATTCACGAGTTCCCCGATCTTTGAAACAACAAGTTCGCGATCTTCCAGGTAAGTCATTCCAAACCATTGGTCGCTGCAAGGCAATATCCTGACCGAAGCCTCTTTTCTCTTCAGCAGGTTGTTGACCACACCGGGGATATAAAATTCTGCTTTGGAGGAATTGGCATTTGTTTTTATGAATTCCAGGAATCCTGTTTCCAGATGGTTAAAGAAGGAGGGAGTGAATCCCCAGAAGTTCATCGATACGGTGGTTCGTATATCCAGGTAGAAGGATTTTCCGGTTTCGTCGAGGTAAGCGATCCCACCGGCATCCCGTTCGATTTTGGTCCGTTCGGTCACATCCAGCAGGAAAGCACATCCGTCAGCTTTGCAGATACCTCTTGAAACACTTCCATGTTCCGACAAGGTTTTTCCCAGTTCATAGCCCACCATACAGTAAATGTTTCCTTTTTGAGGTGTCCAGTCCTTATAGAAACCGGCTAATGACTGAAAAGCTCCGCGTCCATAAAAATCATCAGAATTGATCACGGCAAAGGGTTCACGGATCTTCTCCGCAGCCATTAAAACAGCATGACCTGTACCCCAGGGTTTCAAGCGATCTTTTGAATACACTATTCCTTCCGGAACCTTGTTGATCTCCTGGAAGACATAATCCACATCGATCTTTCCCCTGAGCTTCTCAACAAAGACTTCGCTGAATTCTTTGGCAATGTTTTCCTTGATCACAAAAACCACCTTGCCGAAGCCGGCACGAATGGCATCGTAAATGGAATAATCGATAATGGTCTCGCCCGATGGGCCGATCCGGTCGAGTTGTTTCAGGCTGCCATAACGGCTGCCGATACCGGCTGCGAGGATCAATAAGGTGGGTTTCATAGTTTCGGGATTGAAGGTGTTTTTATTCCCATGACCGCAGTTTGTACCACCACGAAGCATAGAGGAGGATCACCGTGTAACACGGGATGAGGATCCAGTAAGCCTGTTGTGAATTAAAATGATCTGACCACCATCCCCAGGCAAGGGGCAACAGTGCACCACCGGCGATGGCCATGATCAGCACTGCAGAACCGGTTTTTATGAATTTCCCCAGGTCATGGATGGCCAGTGGCCAGATGGCCGGCCAAACGATAGCATTGGCAAAACCCAGGATAGCGACAAATAGGACGCTTGTATTTCCATCTGCAAAAAGTACCCCGACCGTCAGGAGAATTCCAAGGACGGCAGATACAAGGAGTGCGATTCGTTGGGAGATGACCTTAGGGATCAGCGCGATTCCAAGGATATACCCCACTACCATTGCAATGAGTGTGTAGGTGGTAAATGCTTTGGCGGTGGCAATGGCAATGCCTTTGGAGATGCCGTAACGGATGATGGTATCACCCGCCATCACCTCTGCTCCCACATAAAAGAATAAGGCAACGGCACCAAGGATAAGATGAGGAAATGCAAAGATGCTTTTTTTGTTTGAGGCTGTTTGGTTCTCCAGACTTTCTTCCGGTTCAGCATCAATTTCAGGAAGCGGGGAAAATCGGATCACCAACCCGAGCAGAAACAAAACTACGGTCATCCCCAGGTAAGGTGCGATAACGCGGTGAGCAAGCCCGTTCAATGCAACCATTTTTGCATCAGGATCCATTGATTTCAGGTTGACCACAAAAGCGTCGCCATCCTGGAGGATGAAATAAGCCAGGATCAATGGGGCCATAGCGCCGGCAAGTTTATTGCAGATGCCCATGATGCTGATTCGGCGGGCGGCAGTTTCCCGCTTCCCGATGATCGTTATATAAGGATTGGAGGCAGTTTGAAGAATTGCCAGACCGGTTCCCATCACGAATAAGCCGGTAAGAAAAAGTCCGAAAGTGCGGGCCATTGCAGCCGGAACAAAGATCAGCGTACCAATTGCCATCACCCATAAACCGGCCATCATCCCGTTCTTGAATCCCGTCTTTTTTAATACCCATGAGGAGGGTAAAGCCATCACGGAATAGGATATATAAAAGGCAAAGGCCACAAACAATGCCTGGAAATTGGTCAGCTCGCAGGCAATCTTCAGGTAGGGAATCAGGATGCCGTTCAGCCAGGTTACAAAGCCAAAAATGAAGAACAAACTCCCGATAATCGTAAGAGAGATGATATAATTGAATTTAGCACTATTTTCAGAAGGGGAAGGAATGTCGCTTTTCATAACACAGAAATTGAAACGATTTTGGCAAAAATAAGGAAATTAAGCGGACGGGCGGACAGGCGGACGGGTGGACGGGTTTTCTTCGTGAATGGGGGTTAGCCATTAGCCATTGGCCATTAGGGATTGGGGAATTGGCGAGCTGGTGAGAAGAATATGTTGCGTAGGCGCTAAGTTCACGAAGAAAAAAATTCGTAATTCGTAATTCGTAATTTTATTCAGTATCCAGTTCAATCTTTATCTTCCCTTTGAAGATAATCATGGCTTTAACCGATTGCCTGGTGATCAGGAT
>PLMO01000095.1 GCA_003142515.1 Bacteroidales bacterium | reverse complement strand
GTTAATCCTATCCCTCCTGCTCCCGTGGTAACCAATACGGGATATACCGCGTACAGCAGCGCTCCCGCAGGGAACCAGTGGTATTATTCACCCACACAGAGCGGAACAGGAGCACCCATCGGCGGAGCCACTGCACAGACCTACAACGCTGAACTGACCGGCACCGGCTGGTACTGGTCGATTGTTACCCTCAACGGTTGTTCTTCCGATACGTCAAACCACAAGTATATTATCATAGTCGGCANNAAGATGATCGACCTGAGGCCTGTGCCAAACGGAGTTTATTCCGTGGTCTTTGTAAACAGCGAGAATCAGGTGGTGAAGAAGATTATTGTGAACAAATAGGCGTTAGGCAAATTTAAAAAAGCTGCATCGGAAACGATGCAGTTTTTTTTATGGAGAAGTGAAAAGTGGGTTTTTAGAAAATTTTTTATTATATTTGTCCTGAAAACGGCATCAAAAAAAGTAGTTTTTAGAGCTACCCTTTTTCTATGAAACGTACCCTATTATTCATTTTCTTTCTCTTCCCCGCGTTATTATTCGCGCTTAATGCTCCCATTACAACAGCAGGCTCTTCTGGCGTTTGCACCGGGGCATCCTTCCCAATCCCAATAACAGTTACAGGTTTTACACAGATCACAGCAATGACCTTACGGCTGGATTATAATCCCACATTAATGACCTATACAGGCTATTCCAATGTGAATCAATCCTTAACCGGAGTACTCATCAACCAGGTACCGGTTTCTTCCACGTTAAATAAAATATTAGTCGCATGGTCCAGCGTGATTCCGCTGACACTGGCAAGCGGATCCAAGCTGTTTGATCTGAATTTTACGCTCATATCAGGATCTCCGGTATTGGCTTTCAATAATACCGCCGGGGGAGGAGGCGAATGTGAATATGCTGATATGAACGGGATTGCTATGAATGACATTCCTACAGAATTGTTCTATATAAACGCCGTAATAACCAATTTAACGGTTCCTGCAGCAGGAGTGATCACAGGAATGGATACAGTGTGCACGGCCCAGACCGGAATCGCTTACAGTATTCCTCCTATTGCAGTCGCTACAAGCTATATATGGACTGTTCCACCAGGTGCAACCATTATTTACGGCGCAACGACCAATGCAATAACAGTGAACTACTCCGCTTCTGCCTCTTCCGGGAATATAACCGCAGCAGGCGTAAACAGTTGTGGCACCGGGCCATCCTCCTCGCTTTTTGTGACGGTGAATCAATTACCAGGCGCTTCCGGAAGTATCACAGGATCTTCATCCGTTTGCGCCGGCGTTTCAGGTGTTGCGTATTCAGTGGTCCCGATACCAAACACGATCACCTATGTGTGGCTCCTTCCTCCCGGCGCAATCCTTGGTTCAGGTGCCGGTACAAATGCAATAACCGTGAATTTCGCTGTTTCTGCAACTTCCGGAGATATTATCGTTTACGGGAACAATTTATGTGGAAACGGAGCCAATTCTCCCCCGTTTCCGGTGATTGTGAATCCACTTCCGGATGCCGCCGGATTGATTACCGGGCCAGATCATGTTTGTTCAGGAGATAACGGTCTCTCCTATTTTACAGATCCTATACTCAACGCTACATCCTATGTCTGGACAATTCCACCAGGTGCTGTCATCACTTCAGGCAATGGAACCAACAACATTGTTATTGATTATCCAACGGGTGCATCCTCAGGCCCTGTTAATATATATGGAGTGAACAGTTGCGGCAACGGCACGACATCTCCCGACCTGTATGTTTTCGTCTATCCTATACCTTCAGCTCCAACGATTACATTTTCAAACGATACGCTGTACTCCAGCTCAACGGTAGGGAATCAATGGTATTTGAATCAAAATTTAATCCCCGGGGCCACAGCTTCTTATTTCGTTCCGGGGGTAACAGGTTATTATACCTGTACGATAACGTTAAATGGGTGTAGTTCGGATTCTTCCAATTCGATCTATGTGCTGATAACAGGGATCGGAGAATCGAATGATGTAAAATGGATGATCTNNAGAGGTTTTTACCATGAAGGCCTATAATAATTTAGGAACTCAGGTAGCAGAAATGAAAAACCTCATTGTGAATTATTCAGATGAGTATAGGATTGATCTTCATTCCCTGCCCCATGGAATATATTACATCATCCTGATCAATGAGAAGGTTGCGCTTCACCAAAAAATCATAATCAAAAACTGAGCCCTGCACCCTGAGCCAAGACTTGGTTTTTGATTATAATTTTGTACCTTTACTTACTTAACCTTAATACTTAACATGAATCCAAAAGTTGCCCTCATTTCTGGAATTACCGGCCAGGACGGCAGTTACCTGACTGAACTGCTGCTAAAAAAAGGTTATATAGTTCACGGTATTATTCGCCGTTCAAGCAGCTTTAATACATTCCGCATCGATCATCTCTACAGTAACCCGGAACTTTTAAACAAATTTCTTTTTCTTCATTTTGGTGATCTAACAGACTCAAGCAACCTGAATCGTCTTGTTGAAAAAATTCAACCGGAAGAGATCTATAATCTTGGAGCCCAGTCGCATGTACAGGTTTCTTTCGAAGTTCCTGAATTTACTGCTGAAGTTGATGGAATCGGGACCCTCCGGTTCCTGGATGCGATCAAGGAGATCGGGGTCAGGACAAAGTTCTACCAGGCCTCCACATCCGAATTGTATGGTTTGGCACAGGAGGTTCCCCAAACTGAAAACACACCGTTCTATCCCCGTAGTCCATATTCCGCAGCTAAATTATACGCCTACTGGATTACGGTCAATTACCGTGAAGCTTATAACCTGTTCGCATGCAATGGAATCCTCTTCAACCATGAATCAGAACGAAGAGGTAAAACGTTTGTCACCCGAAAAATAACTGTGGCAGTTGCAAAGATCCTGCTTGGATTGCAGGAACAACTTTTGTTGGGGAACCTTGATGCAAGACGTGACTGGGGTTATGCTCCTGAATTCGTGGAAGGTATGTGGAGAATACTGCAGGCGGAGGAACCTGGCGACTATATCCTTGCCACCGGTGAATCTCACACGATAAAAGAATTTGTGGAAGAAGCCTTTGCTGAGATGGGAGAAGAAATTTCCTGGAAAGGAACCGGGACTGAGGAAACAGGTATCCTGAAATCGACAGGTAAAACTGTAGTGGCCATCGACCCAAGATATTATCGGCCAACAGAAGTGGATATGTTGCTTGGGGATCCTTCAAAAGCAAAGGAAAAACTCGGCTGGGTACCTAAGGTGACATTTAAAGAACTGGTGAAGATCATGATGAAGGCGGATTTCGAGAAAATCAGGAACAGGATGGAATAAGGATTGTTATTTATTGTTCTTGATTGTTATTCATTGTCATTAATGGTTATTGATGGTTATTGGTGGTTATTGATTGTTATTAATATTCCGGGTAATGGTTTCGAAGAGTCTTGGAAACTTAGAAATTTATAAAAAGGCTGTTGAATTAAGTATCTCCGGATGGGAAATTTACCAAAAGATTCCAAAACAACATCAATATCATATAGGAAATCAGTTTCTTGATGCTATTGATTCGATTGGAGCAAATATTGCAGAAGGATTCGGAAGGTTCCATTATAAAGACTCCATAAAATTTTACTATTATGCTCGTGGATCCTTGTTTGAATCAAAACATTGGACGTATTTATTGTACAAAAGAGGACTTGTGGATGATACCACGTATAATAATCTTTTAACCTGCCTTGAAAAGGAAGGAATAAAACTCAACAACTTTATCAACTCTATAAAACCCAAATCCGATCCAAATCCATAAATTACCAAACCATTACTAATAACCATCAATAACTATTAATGACCATCAATAACCACAAATAACCATTAATAACAATCGATAACAATAAATAACCCCCTTGGAAAAATCTTCTAAAATCTATATCGCCGGCCATACCGGCCTCGTCGGTTCCGCCATTCATCGCCAGCTCATAGCAGCAGGCTATACTAACATCATGACCCGCGACCTCGAAGAACTTGATCTCACCAGCCAGGTAGCAACGGAGCAGTTCTTTGCCAAAGAAAAGCCAGAGTATGTCATTGACGCAGCCGCAAAAGTCGGCGGCATCATGGCCAACAATACCTATAGGGCTCAATTCATCTATGAAAACCTGATGATTCAGAATAACATCATCCACAACGCATATATTCATGGAGTGAAAAAGCTGCTCTTCCTCGGAAGTTCTTGCATCTATCCCAAGAATGCACCACAACCATTAAAAGAGGAGTATCTTTTAACCGGTGAACTTGAACCCACAAATGAGCCTTATGCCATTGCCAAGATTGCCGGGATCAAGATGTGTGAAAGCTATTACAAGCAGTATGGCTGTAACTTCATTTCCGTTATGCCCACAAATCTTTACGGCCCCAATGACAACTACAACCTGGAAACATCTCATGTTCTCCCTGCAATTATCCGAAAGATGCATCTCGCCCGTTGTCTCGAAACATCCAATTGGGAAGGGATCCGCAAAGACCTGGATAAAAGACCTGTTGAAGGCGTTACGGGTGCAAAATCAGAACAGGAAATTTTGAAAATACTTTCCAAATTCGGGATTAATTCTAACTCGCCAACTCGCCAGCTCGCCAGCTCGCCAATTACCATCTCCCTTTGGGGAACCGGAAACATATTCCGCGAATTCCTCCACGTTGATGATATGGCCCAGGCATGCATTTATGTAATGAACAATGTTGATGCTAAGAAACTCTATGAAGATATGAACGTGTCGCAGATTAATATCGGAACAGGTAGTGACATAACAATTTATGATGTCGCCATGTTAGTCAAGGAAATTGTCGGCTATAAAGGTGAAATTACCTGGGACTCCTCGAAACCTGGTGGCACATATAAAAAACAACTTGACGTTTCCCAATTGAATTCGCTGGGTTGGAAAGAATCAATTCCTCTGACAAGTGGTATTAAACAAGTTTACGAGGGGTATTTATTATGATAGAGTTTGGCGTTCCATAATTGGCATTCGGAGTTCAGGATTATAATCACGGATATAAATCACAGGAACTTGAATAAATATCTGAATGTGTCTTTCAAACGACTCTTTTTCAAAACAACTCGGTGAATTGTTATATTTTCGTTTATACCATAAATTATTGTATATTTGGAAAAATATTCAAACATGGCCGATAGTTTCGCAAAGTTAGAAAAATATAATTCTTGGAATAACAATTATCCGTCTGTGGGTTTTATCCGGGATAGTTACCTTGATAAAATCAATGATTTTTTGGGGAGCAAGCTGATAAAAGTTTTAGTTGGTCAACGACGTGTAGGGAAAAGTTATCTCTTACGACAAATCATTCGCAGGCTATTGGAGGGTGGAGTGAAACCGGAAAATGTTTTTTATATCAATAAAGAATATACCGATTTTGATTTTATCACGCATTACACCGATTTGGAAAATTTGATTTTACATTATAAACAGGTATTAAAGCCAAAAGGTAAAATATATCTATTTATTGATGAAATACAAAGCATAACAGATTGGGAGCATCTCATCAATTCATATTCCCAGGATTATACTTCTGATTATGAGGTTTTTATTTCAGGATCCAACTCCCAATTACTTTCCGGGGAATTGGCCACGTTGCTTTCGGGCAGATATATACAATTTCAAATATTTCCCTTTAGCTATCAGGAGTTCATATCCATAAAACTATTGGATAATTCTAAAACTGCATTTTTACAGTATTTGCAAACTGGGGGACTTCCAGAGCTTTTTCAATTACCAAATGACGAAACCAAAAGGCATTATCTTTCTGCAATAAGAGATACCGTTTTACTTCGCGACATTATTCAAAGATACAACATCAAAGATGCCCGTTTGCTGCAGGATGTTTTTTCATTCCTGGTAATTAATGCATCGAATTTAATTTCTATTAGCAGCATTGTAAATTATTTTGCAGGAAAAAACAGGAAAACTAATTACGAAACTATTGCCAATTATATTGAATATTTAAAAAACACATTCCTTGTGCATCAGGTTGAGCGATTTAATATAAAAGGAAAGGAAGTTTTATCCGGGAATAGTAAATATTACATTAATGATTTATCTTTTAAAAATTATTTATATACCGGTTTTGAATATGGCTATGGATATATGCTTGAAAATATCATCTATTTGCAGTTGATAAATTCGGGCTACAATGTATATGCCGGGTATTTGCGAAACAAGGAAATAGATTTTGTAGCAACAAAAAATAACAGAACAATATACCTTCAGGTTGCATATATGCTTATAGATAAAACAACCATTGAAAGGGAATATTCGAAATTGGAAACAATATCAGATAATTATGAAAAATTTGTCGTGTCGCTCGACGATATTCAGTTGCCCAATAGAAATGGAATACAACATATATTAGCTTGGCAAATAAACGGGATTCTTTAACATGTTCTCCAACCAACTGAAAATATCCGTCATTACCGTCGTTCGCAATGCGGCCGGGGAAATGAATAAATTATATCTGATTTTCTGACTGTTACATAAGGTGTAATTGAAAATCAGGTTTTAATCGTACAATAGTGAAATTTTTTCTATTTTTGCAAAAATCCAATTTCCGGTCCTGTGACCGAACGGGCGAAGCTATGCCATCCCGGACCTAATCAACCAAATTCATCCCCAATTCAGGAATATGAATTTCCCATCCTTTACCGGTTTTCAGGATTTTATCTTCGGTGACATCAACCTGAAACTGCTTTTCTGTTTCAGCCTGGCTTTTGTCATCTCTTTTTTCCTGATCCCCTCTATCGTGGAGATCGCCAAAGCCAGGTCGCTCTTCGACGAACCCAACGACCGTGCATCGCATATTCATAAAACGCCCACGCTGGGCGGACTGGCTATCTTCAACGGGGTGGCCATTTCGCTGCTGATCTTTTTCGATTTCAGCGATTTTCCGAAATTTCAGTATACCATCGCCGGACTTATGATCATCTTCTTCACCGGCTTCAAAGACGACATCATCGGCATCTCACCCTTTAAAAAACTGGTAGCCCAGCTTATTGCAGTCTCTATTACCATTGTCTTTGGCCGCATCCTCATCACCAACCTGCATGGCTTCCTGGGGATAGAGGAACTCAACTACCATATTGGGATCCTGCTCACCATCATCACCATCGTAGGCATCACCAACTGTTTCAACCTCATGGATGGCATTGATGGCCTCTCGGCCAGCCTCGGTATGCTGGTGTCGCTCACCTTTGGCGCCTGGTTTTACCTGATTGGCGAATATAATTGGGCCATCATGGCGGCAGCGCTGGTGGGTGCCCTGTTAGCCTTCTTCTTTTTCAATGTGTATGGAAAGAAAAACAAGATCTTTATGGGTGACACCGGCGCCCTGTTGCTGGGATTCATCATGGCGGTAATGGCGATCAAGTTTAACGAACTCAATATTACCCTCAAAGGCCCCTGGGCCATCCATGCGGCGCCTTCCGTCTCGATCGGCATCATGATGATCCCCATCTTCGACACACTCCGTGTCTTCCTGACGCGCATTTTTAAAAACAGGTACCCCTTTTCTCCCGATAAAACCCACATACACCATTACCTCCTGCAGCTCGGGCTATCTCATTTTCAAGCGACCCTCATACTGTTCCTCGCCAGCATCTTTTTCATTGCCATCTCCTGGTTCTTGCGGTTCCTTTCGGTTGCATGGTTGTTACTCGTATTGTTTGGCATTGCAACCATCCTTTCTTCCATTCCCATTTTGCTTGTTGAAAAACGGATGAGCAAAAAAGAAACTTAAAAATAAGGTTTCAGGTTCCAAGTTCAAAGTTCAAAGTTCCAGGTTCCAGGTTCAAAGTTTAAGGTTATGAAGATTGAAAGGTTTGAGGATTTGGAGATTTGGCAGGAGGCTCGGGATCTTTGTAAATTTGTCTTTTCAATTACATTGTCGGATGCTTTTAAAAAGGATTTTAAATTTCGGGATCAAATCAGGGCATCTTCAGGTTCTATCATGGACAATATTGCAGAAGGATTTGAACGAGGAGGGAATAAGGAATTCATTCAATTTCTTTTTATAGCAAAAGGCTCTTGTGGAGAAACAAGATCTCAGTCTTACAGAGCATTTGACTTTCAATATCTTTCAAATGAAGAATATGCTTTGTTGTCTGAAAAGACAACAAACCTTAGTAAAAGAATATCCAGCTTTATAACCTATCTCAAAAACAGCGATTTAAAAGGAACAAAGTATCACTAATTGAACTTTGAACCTGGAACTTNNTTTATGGAAACAAACGATCAAAATTTGCAAAGAAGCAATAACGATGAAATCGACCTTGCAGAAGTCTTGCGCCAGGTTTGGGCAGGGCGGTGGATCATTCTGATCACAATGGTCGCTTTTTTTGCCATGGCAGTTATTTATTTACTATACAGCTCCTATTCCGGAACCAAAGAATACGAATCACAAGTAACCCTATTGGTCGAATCGCCCTCCCCCGATTCATTGATTAGCGTCACCAAGAATCCACTCTTTATTTCCGAATTGCTGAAAACCAAGCTCACCGCGTCGAAACCGGGACCGGCCCTTACCGTGGCAGAGGTTCTCGACCAGCAAACAATACCTCCCCAGGGAAACCTGGCGGGGTTAACGAACCGCATTAATGCCACAAAGGGAAATGCAGGCATCCTGATGATCACCGTGAAGATGCAGGATCAACACACTGCAACCCAATTAGCCGACAGCGTGGTTCAAAAACTGCCCCAATTTCTCAAGGAGACCCAGATAAAAAGAGTTGAAAAAAATCAAAAAATGTTGGCTGAGGACACTGCGAAAAATTTTCAACTTCTTAGAGAATCTTCTTCAAGAGATTTTCAATACATGTCAAAAGGTTCTTCAAAAAACATTCAATTGTTGACGGAAGGTTCTTCAAAAAACATTCAATTTCTAACAGAAGGGTATCTTAAAGC
Source organism: Bacteroidales bacterium (assembly GCA_003142515.1). Classification (GTDB taxonomy): domain Bacteria; phylum Bacteroidota; class Bacteroidia; order Bacteroidales; family FEN-979; genus FEN-979. The sequence goes on along the minus strand of PLMO01000095.1, from coordinate 5,235 downwards.
TCAATCAATTTATCTTCAGTCCCAGCAGGCTTTAGCAGATTTCTATAACCGGAATTCAAAAAATCCGGAATTGATTGATAGCATCGAAGTGAAACGGCTCAATTCAGATATTAAACTGAAGTATAATGTTTACAGCGCCCTTTATCAGCAACTGGAATTGGCAAAAATTGATGCAAAGAAGCAGTTTGAACAGGTAAACCTCGATGCGGAGAAACAGCTTGAACAAGCTAAACTCGATGCGGAGAAGCAGCTCGAACAGACCCGGATCGATGTGACGAAACAGATTGAAAAGGTAGCACTCGATGCGGAGAAGAAAATTCCCGTAATCAATGTTTTGGAGCCTGCCACGGTAGCAACACCACTGAATGCGCAGAAAGCAAAAAAAGTGTTACTGCTGATGGTATTCTTCGGATTCATAGTTGGAATCGGAATTGTTTTTGGGAAGAAATTTTATGATAAGAATTTCGCGAAAAGCTAAAGTTCCAGGTTCAAGGTTCAAAGTTCAAAGTTCCAGGTTCCAGGTTCAAAGTTTAAGGTTATGAAGATTGAAAAGTTTGAGGATTTAGAGATTTGGCAGGAGGCTCGGGATCTTTGTAAATTTGTCTTTTCAATTACATTGTCGGATGCTTTTAAAAAGGATTTTAAATTTCGGGATCAAATCAGGGCATCTTCAGGTTCTATCATGGACAATATTGCAGAAGGATTTGAACGAGGAGGGAATAAGGAATTCATGCAATTTCTTTATATAGCAAAAGGCTCTTGTGGAGAAACAAGATCTCAGTCTTACAGAGCATTTGACTTTCAATATCTTTCAAATGAAGAATATCCAGCTTTATAACCTATCTCAAAAACAGCGATTTAAAAGGAACAAAGTATCACTAATTGAACTTGGAACTTGAAACTTTGAACCTGGAACTTTGAACTTTGAACTTTGAACCTGAAACCTGAAACCTGCGCTTCTTGCCATTATATATGAATTATATTCTTTACAAAACCTTATCCTTGTTTATAATGCCGCTTGGGTTAACGGTGATCGGATTGATTGTGGGGATTATCCTGTTTTTAAGGGGTAAAAGAAAAAGCGGATCTATTATCACTATTTTGATGACGGCATGGCTATGGTTGTGGAGTACCCCTGTTTGGGCTGATTTTATAATGGGTAGTCTCGAACATCGGTTCAGTTACCGGTCGGCAGCAGAGTATCCTGTTGCAGATGCTATTGTTATCCTTGCAGGAGGGACACGGGGAGAGGCCGGGAAAAATCTGCCACCCCTGGATCTGGCGGACGCCTCCGACCGGGAGTTGTTTGGTGCTGAACTTTATCATGCAGGGAAGGCGAAAAGGATTATTGTGAGTGGTGGAGCGGAACCGATCTCGGGTACAGGGGTCGCAGGTATTTCAATGAAGCGGTTCCTCGAGATGATGGGTGTTCCGGCCAATGCCATCCGGATTGGAGGGGACAGTAAAAACACAATAGAAAATGTGGAAGAGGTTAAACGTATGATGATTGCTGCGAGCGGGAAAACCATCCTCCTCGTGACCTCGGCAGCCCATATGCAGCGGGCCATGTGGCTCTTTAAACGTATAAAACTGAAGGTGATACCTGCCCCGACGGATTTTGAGGTACTTCATCCGCCTTTCACCCTTAGCCGGCTGCTGCCGGCTGCCGATGCACTACGGGCTAGTACCGCTGCGGTGAAGGAATATATGGGGTTGTGGGTATATAAAATAGCGATTTAAAAGGAACAAAGTATCATTAATTGAACAACGTTCCAAGTTCCAAGTTCCAAGTTTAAACAGTTAGCATATTTTTTGAACCTTGAACTTTGAACCTTGAACCTTGAACTTTGAACTTGGAACTTTGAACTTTGAACTTTGAACCTGAAACATTTTAAGAATTTTTTTTTGTTTTTTTAAAAAAACGAGTAACTTTGTTGCTCAATAAACAATCCGAAAACAATGCTTGAATCTCTGATCACCTCCAAAACCAGGATAAAGTTGCTGCTCAAATTCTTCCTGAACAGCACCACCACCTCCTATTTGCGTGATCTGTCGGCGGAGTTTGGCGAATCGACCAACGCCATACGCCTTGAGCTTAATCATTTGGAAGAAGCGGGATTGCTTAATTCCAGAACTGAAGGCAACAAAAAAGTGTTTCAGGCCAACCTGAATCATCCACTGTACGGCGACATTCACCGGCTTTTGCTCAAGCACACCGGAATCGATCATGTCGTTGAAAACGTGGTGACCAACCTGGGTGGACTGCACAGTGCATATGTTACCGGAAGCTTTGCCCGGGGCCACGATAACCCGGTTATCGATCTGCTGATGGTGGGACACGACATTGACAAACAATACCTGGTCCAGTTGGTGAAAAAGGCCGAAAAAATCATCTGCCGCAGCATCCATTACAACATTGTTACCCGGGAAGAAACGGCAGCCGTACTGCACGACAACCCCGAAGCCTTATTGTTGTGGAAACAAACAGATATTCAGTGTCAATAAGCTGAATATCAACATAAATAATTCACCCTTGTCAGCTTACTTCCTGTGACTGAAAGGGCGAAGCTGTGCCAGCGTCCAGGGTTCAAAGTTCAAGGTTCAAAGTTTAAGGTTATGAAGATTGAAAGGTTTGAGGATTTGGAGATTTGGCAGGAGGCTCGGGATCTTTGTAAATTTGTCTTTTCAATTACATTGTAGGATGCTTTTAAAAAGGATTTTAAATCAATGAGACAAAAATTTTTCAAACATAGTGAAGAAAAATTTTGTAGTCGAATTGATCCCGAGAGCGAAGCGAATCGGGATCTCAGGATTATATTCCCCGGATCTTGCTGTGGGATTCATACCATTTGATTTTCGAGATCAAATCAGGGCATCTTCAGGTTCTATCATGGACAATATTGCAGAAGGATTTGAACGAGGAGGGAATAAGGAATTCATTCAATTTCTTTAAATAGCAAAAAGCTCTTGTGGAGAAACAAGATCAACCTTGAACTTGGAACCTGGAACTTGGAACCTGGAACTTGGAACCTGGAACCTGGAACCTTGAACCTGTAACCTGAAACCTGGAACCTTGAACTTGGAACCTGGAACCTGAAACCTGAAATGAAAGACCTATAGGTATTTGAGGCTATTATAAAAAAAGATAGAGCTTACACTTTTAAAAACATTAAAATGAACAGAGAAATCAAAAAAATAGTGAATCAGATTTCAACGATACTGGTTTCTGGTATTGATGCCAGGCAGGTGTATCTTTTTGGTTCCTATGCTCAAAATAAAGCAACCAACGATAGCGACATTGATATATTTGTGGTAGCAGACCTGAGCGGTAAAAAGAAAATTGAAATTACCCAACAAGCCAGGCGGTTACTTTTGAAGAAAGTATTTATGCCAGTCGATATTTTGGTTTGCGACATCAACGATTTTAACAATAGAAAGGACAATCTATCCACATTCGAATATCTAATTGCAACAGAAGGACAAAAAATATATGGATAATAATAAAGACTGGCTCTTATGGTTTGAATATGCCTATAGCAAAAGGCTCTTGCGGAGAAACAAGATCTCAGTCTTACCGAGCACTTGACTTTCAATATCTTTCAAATGAAGAATATGCTTTGTTGTTAGAAAAGACAACAAACCTTAGTAAAAGAATATCCAGCTTTATAACCTATCTCAAAAAAAGCGATTTAAAAGGAACAAAGTATCACCTTGAACCTTGAATCTGGAACTTTGAACTTGGAACTTGTAATTTTGTAGAATGAACAAAAGGATAAACAAGATCACCCGGTTAGTAATGCCAGTACTTTACAGATATGGTATCCGTCATGCTTTTCTGGTTGGTTCAGTAGCAAGAGGCGATGATACCATGCAAAGTGATATTGACATTGTTGTTGAAATTGATCAACCCATTAGTTTACTTACATTTTCCAGAATTAAAATTGAACTTGAGGAAATATTAAAAAGGAAAGTTGATCTGATTGAACGGTCTGCAATCAAACCAAGGCTAAAAAAGTATTTACTGGAAAATGAGATCAATTTAAACTGATAATGAAGAAACGAGACATCCTTATTTACCTGGAAGATATTTTTGAATCGGCAGAATTGATTGAAGAATACATCATGTACGTTTCCGGGTGTGAATTGATTAGAAATTCAGTTGTCAAGTATTCCTTGACAACTTCTTTCAATGGCAAGATGTACAAGACCTCTCATTACAATAATTGGAACCTTGAACTTTGAACTTTGAACCTGGAACCTGGAACCTNNTAGTTTTAAGGAAAATTCACTATAAGTTACCAAAACGGTAACATTTTTATTACCTTTGTCGTAATTATTGACAAATCAATGAGGGTAATTGCCAAAAAAACACTTCGGGATTTTTGGGAGAAACAAACTGATTCAGAGGAACAACTTAAGACATGGTATAATGAAGCATCAAAAGCTATATGGTTTTCTCCAAATGATATTAAATCTGAGTATCCAAAAGCAAGTATATTAAAAAGCGGTAGAATAGTTTTCAATATATGTGGTAACAAATACAGGTTGATAGTCCGAATAAACTATCCGAGAAGATGGGTTTTTATCAGATTTATTGGCACACATGTAGAATATGATAAAATTGATGCTGATAAAATTTAAATGATATGGAATTAAAAGTTATAAGAACCGACGAAGATTATCATCAAGCGCTGAAAAGACTTGAACCTATATTTGATGCGCCCGCAGATACACCTGAAGGCGATGAGGCAGAACTATTAGGAATATTGATCGAAAAATACGAAGATGAACATTATCCAATTGAAGCTCCGGACCCAATTGAAGCAATTAAGTTTCGGATGGAGCAGATGAATATGGATAATCAGGATTTAGCTAAAGTGATAGGATATAAAAGCAGAGTTTCTGAGATTTTTAATCGTAAAAGAAAATTGTCACTGAAAATGATAAGAAACCTTCATGAAAAGTTGAAGATCCCATATGAATCCTTAATTACTGACAAAAAAACGTGACGCGTAACAAAAAACGTGACACGTGACAATGCAGAACGCTGAACGCTGAACGCAAAACGCAAAACGTTGCAACCTGCAACCTGAAACCTTGAACCTTGAACTTTGAACCTTGAACCTGCAACCTGAAACCTGGAACCTGAAACCTGAAACCTTGAACCTTGAACCTTGAACTTGGAACCTTGAACTTTGAACCTGGAACCTGAAACCTGGAACCTTGAACTTGGAA
>PLMO01000150.1 GCA_003142515.1 Bacteroidales bacterium | reverse complement strand
CTCCTTCTCGGAGGGGGCTCAACCTTGAATTATGAATACATAACGATGGATGAAATTGACGAAATATTAAATAAAGAATCGTTTTCGAAAGAGGATCTTGTAAGGCTGTTGAGCGCCAATGAGGAAGAGAGCAGGAAGATTTTTGAGAAGTCAAAGGCAGTCAAGGTAGAACAGACCGGAAGGAAGGTTTATTTTCGGGGACTGATCGAATATTCAAATTACTGTTCGAAAAATTGCCTCTACTGTGGGATCCGTGCCGGAAACAGCCGGTACATCCGGTACCAGATGCCCGATGAAGAAGTACTGGAAGCTGCAAAATATGCCTATGACAATAAATTTGCTTCCATCGTGATCCAATCGGGGGAACGTAATGAACGGAAATTCATTGATTCGATTGAAAGGCTGCTGAAAGAAATCCACCGGATGTCGGAAGGCAAGCTTCATGTTACACTTTCCCTTGGCGAGCAAACGGAAGAGACCTACCAACGGTGGTTTGTTGCCGGCGCCCATCGGTATCTCCTCCGCATAGAGGTTTCAAACCCTGTGCTTTATAGTAAACTCCATCCCAACGACAAGCATCATGACTATAATGAACGGCTTGAGGCGCTTAGGCGGCTCTGGAAAGTCGGGTACCAGGTTGGCACAGGTGTGATGATCGGCTTGCCCTTTCAAACCATTCCCGATCTTGCCGACGACCTGATCTTTTTCCGTGACTTCGATATCGATATGGCAGGAATGGGACCTTATATCGAACATGAAGACACTCCCCTCTACAAATTCCGGAACGAATTGCTCCCCTTACGTGAACGGTTTCTTCTTTCCCTTAAAATGGTCGCCCTACTGAGGATCATGATGAAAGATATCAACATTGCCGCTACCACTGCCATGCAGACAATAGATCCGCAGGGACGTGAAAAAGCCTTGTTGGTCGGTGCGAATGTGATCATGCCCAATCTGACGCCTGTAAAATACCGCCAGAATTACCTGCTCTACGAAAACAAACCCTGCATAGATGAAGAAGCAGAAGAATGCAAGAGCTGCCTGGAAGCCAGGATTGCTCTGGCAGGTGATGAGATCGGTTACGGAGAATGGGGAGACTCCAAGCACTTCAAGAAAAGAACAGGAAGTTTATAAAGTTTGTAAAGTTTATAAAGTTCACAAAGTCACAAAGAACTAAAAAAAAATTCGCCATTTCGCCATTTCGCTATTTAAATACTCACCAACTCACCAACTCGCCAACTTATTAATATGCAGGAAAAAGTCTTTGAGAACGTAACAATCCTCGATGCCGGATCGAAAGGAAAAGCAATTGCAAAAATCGGCGAACTTGTGATCTTTGTTCCCTTCGTTGTTCCGGGAGATGTGGTAGATATCCAGTTAGTCAGGAAGAAAAAATCCTACCTTGAAGGGAAAGCTATCAGGTTTCATAAGTATTCTGAAAAACGACAGGATGCTTTCTGCGAACATTTCGGGATCTGCGGGGGGTGTCGCTGGCAGAACATGAAGTACGAAGAACAGCTTTTCTACAAGCAAAAACAGGTTAAAGACGCCATCCAGCGGATCGGGAAGATCGAATATGCAAATATCCATCCAATCCTGCCCTCCCCTGAGAGCATGTATTACAGGAATAAACTGGAATATTCATTCTCAAATCACCGGTGGCTGACAACCGGCGATAAAACAGAAGCTGGAAGGGTTGATGACAAAGGGATGAATGCACTCGGGTTCCATATTCCGTTGCTGTATGACAAGGTACTCGACATCAACCATTGTTACCTCCAGACCGACCCGTCAAATGCCATTCGTCTGGAAGCCCGGAAATATGCATTGGAACGCAATCTCTCTTTTTATGATGTGAGGATCTGGAAGGGATTCCTGCGCAACCTCCTGATCCGGACATCCATGACCGGCAACGTAATGGTCATTTTTGTCTTCCTGACCGATGATAAAGAAGAGATCAAACTGCTCCTGGATCATATGCTGTCGAAATTTCCTGAGATCACCTCCATGTATTACGTAATCAATGGGAAGAAAAATGATGTGATCACCGACCTTCCTTTTATTCATTACCATGGGGATCCTTACATTACAGAGAAAATGATCACCTTTAACAAGGAAAACGAAGTTGAATTTCAGATCCGGCCTGCATCTTTCTTTCAGACCAATACCACGCAGGCATTTAATTTATACCGGAAAGCGGCAGAATGTGCCGGGTTCACCGGCGATGAAACCGTATATGACCTGTATAGCGGGATTGGCACTATTTCCAGCTTTATCGCAGGATCGGTAAAAAAAGTGATCGGGATCGAGTCGGTGCCCTCTGCTGTGGAAGATGCCTGGGGAAATATGCAACGGAATGGGATCACAAATATTTCATTTTTTGCAGGGGAAACCGAAAAATTACTCACACATGAATTCATTGAACAGCAAGGAAAACCTGACATTATTATTACGGATCCTCCGCGGGCAGGAATGCATGAGAAAGTGGTGAAAGCCATCCTGAATGCAGCTCCGCGCAAGATCGTTTATGTGAGTTGTAATCCTGCTACCCAGGCGAGGGATATTGCCCTGATGAAAGTGCAGTATGATCTGATCGAATGTCAGCCGGTAGATATGTTCCCGCATACACAGCACGTTGAAAACATTGCTTTGCTCGGTAGGAAGATCCCGCTTATCGAATAAATCTTTTAATCAGATCCGACAATGCCTCCGGGTTATCCACTAGTCCCGCGATAATATGATCCGCCTGAAGATAATAGGGTTCCCTTTCCTCCAGCTGGTTTCGGATAAACTGTTCAAGGTTTTCCATGGGAACATTCTTCAGTAAGGGACGTTTTCTTTTGACGCTTTTCAAACGCGTCACAAGATCCGCAGCATTCATCCGGATATAGATACTGATCCCGTGTGATTTGATAAACCGGATATTTTCTTCTGAACAAGGGGTTCCTCCCCCGGTGGCGATAATCGTGTTATCGAGGGATTCCGTTTCCAGCAACAACTTATGTTCAATTTGCCGGAAAGCCGGATCCCCGTATTTATCAAAGAAGTCGACAATCCCAATCCGGTATCTCTCCTCGAAAACCTTATCCAGGTCAACAAATGAAAGGCCTGTCAGACCGGATAATTCCTTTCCCAGCTTTGATTTTCCCGACGCCATATACCCGATCAGGTAGATCTTCATTATGATCAGTTAAGGATGAAAATGATAAGCCTCCTTCATATTGGCGAAATCTTATTTTGAAGTGCTGGAACCTGAAGGATGGGGAAGATTAACATCTCAAACCTTGTCTCCAACATCTCAAAAAAAGATATGTCCCAATTTCCTGGCGAATATACAGAAGAATTTTTCGTTTCAACGCTTGTCAATCAAAAAAATTAATATTTTAGCCTTACAGAAAAAGGATCTTAAATGACCCGTCTTTTTTATTTGCTTCTTGGAATTTCATTCCTTCTTCTATCCTGTAAGAAGGCTGATTCCGATTACCGCACATCCGGATCCCCCATTGTGATGATCAGAGGGTTTGAAGTCAGAAATGAAATGGGCCAAAAATTAGCTGATATAGGAAATCCGGATATACATATCAGTGATTCCTCCGGAAGTGATTTCATAGCACATTTTAATATAATTGCATATCCCAATCCCACTGAGGACAGAATGGCGATATATTTTACCCAGACACTGGTTGGCATAAAAACAAGGCTCTGGATAGTTCCAGCAACCTTTACAGGATCGGGATCCGAAGATGTTTCCTTTTTCGGTCAGGTTATTATTGCCCCGGCAGAAAAGCCATTAATGGATACAGTTGTATTCATGAATTGGTGGTATAAATATATACAGATCAGGAATCTTCCGGAGGGTTATTATCGTATATATATGAAAACGGACGGAATTCTTTTGTGGGATAATATTGTTTTTTCTAAAAAATTTAAGTATGATTAACTTTCTATAAAGGAACAGCTGTTTGAGCGGCTTAACTTAATTTACAAATGAAAACTCTGTATATTTCCTGAATAACTGAAAATTAAAACATTGTCTTAGCTATGAAAAAAATTTATCTTGGTCTGTTCATCATTCTTCTCCTTTCTGTCACAAAAAATGGAAATGCACAGGATACCTGCAGGAGGATTGCCGGGTTTAGTGCAACAATTCAAAATGCACAATACGGTATTATGATCCCATTCTGGATTGGCAAACAAGTTTCCATCGCTCCTGCATTTGATTTCCAATGGGGAGACAAGATAGGTACCGACTATGCCATCGGAATCATCCCAAAATTCTATTTTTCAAGTAAAAAACTGTCACCCTACCTCAGTCTTCGTGGGGGTTTCGCCAGTTTCGTTCCTGCAAAAGAGAATGATTCGGAAACCAGGACAACGGATTGGATAGCAGGTATTGCTTTCGGAGCTGAATATTTTTTCGATCCGAGATTCAGCATAGGGGTTGAACTTCAGGGTAATTTTACGAAATCTGATAAAAATTCCATGAGGTTCAGTAATCCCGGAAACTGGAATTTCAATCTGGCAAGCATGGTTTCAGCAAATGTGTATTTTATGAAAAAGAAGAAGAAATAAAATTTCCATCCAGTATAGGTTGCATGACGGGTTTTTATAAGAATTAGAGAGTATTCCCATATTTATTGGTTGATTTTTCTTATTTTTGCACCCAAATCAGGGAAAGCCAGTTATGAATAAGAGTTTTTCAACTGTAATCATACTTTGTGCCGGAATTATAGCATTTTCATTAACTTCCTGCAATAACGACAGGATCTCATCGGATGTGATCCAAAACCCAAACACGGCAAACGGAAAAGGAGACCTCTCACAACTTCCTTCTTTTAAATTTGTTGAAGAATCACATGATTTCGGAAAAATTATGCAAGGGGAAACTGTTTCCTACCCATTCAAATTCAAAAATGCAGGAAAATCCGACCTGATCATCTCCGATGTCAGCACCTCCTGTGGCTGCACGGTTCCCTCCTTTCCCAAAGCCCCCATTCATCCCGGGCAGGACGGTGCCATCAAGGTGTCATTCAACAGTGCAGGAAAGCATGGTTTTCAGAATAAAAATATTGTCATCGTTGCAAATACACAACCCAACACATTTATTCTCAGGATCAAAGCGGAAGTCATGATGGCAAGCAGCCAAAACTAACCGGCGGACAAGCGGACGAGTGGAATTCAGAATGTAGATTGCAGAATGCAGAAAACAGACAAGATGATCAAAAAACGAAAAGCCTTTTAACAATAATTTATTTGTAAATTTTAACCATTTTTAAAACTTTTCAAGATGAATTTATTAAGTATTATTTTAATGCAGCCGTCATCCGGAGCATCAGCTAACAGCTCGAGCACCTGGTATTCTTTTCTTCCGTTGATCCTTATCGTAGTAGTTTTCTATCTCTTCTTTATCCGTCCGCAGATGAAACGGTCGAAAGATCAGAAAAAATTCAGGGAATCGCTGGAAAAAGGCCAAAAGNNAACAACTTGGAACCCGAATTCATTGAATTTATCCGGAATGCCAGAAAAAGAAAAGTTGAGAAGTTTCGAAATCAGCTTTCTATTTTTATGATATGCCTGATTATTTCTATTTTTCTCTGGATCCTGGTTCATCTTTCAAAAGAATATTTTTATACTGCCGAGTACCGGTTAAATTATACACAGGTCCCCTGGAACATGAAAATGGTGAGTTGCTCTGATAGTATGCTCATCCTGACCATCCGTTTACAGGGATATGAATTTTTTTCAGAGCAGTTTTTCCGGAGAAAAAAACGGGAATGTGATGTCAGCCTGCGGGGTATGAAAGTGAAGATCGGTGAGGACCATGTCAATGGTTATTTGCTCACCCGCGGCATCGCAAGGAATATTGCAGAACAAACGACTTACCCCCTCGAGATCTTTTCCACTGCCCCGGATACCATCTTCTTTATCTTCGACAAGAAAGCCTTAAAGCGGATGTCTCCTTTAAGGACAACAACCCTGACCGTAATCCATCCGGGATTTGATTCTGTTTCGAATCCTCCCGACAGCATTCGCGGGAATATATACCGGTTGGAAATCAAACAAAACGGATCCATCAAGAGGAAAGGCAATAAGTGATGCTGAAAGTCGGTCTGACAGGAAACATCGGTAGCGGTAAAAGTCTCGTCACGGAGATATTTTCCATCTTTGGAGTGCCGGTATACCACGCCGATCAGGAATCCAGGAAGTTCCTCGGAGATCCCTTCGTCAAAGAGAAAATTCTCAGCTTATTCGGAGAAATTGTTTTGACCACAACGGGAGAAATTGACCGGCATGCATTGGCAACCATTGTCTTTTCAGATAAAAAAGCGCTGATGACGCTCGATTCTATTCTTCACCCGATGGTCATCGATGATTTTATATATTGGTGTGAAACGTTCGGGGAACATCCTTATATCATCCAGGAAGCCGCCATCATTTTTGAAAGCGGGGTTGCCGGTATTTTCGACCGGATCATCCATGTATCCTGTCCCAAAGAAATTGCCATCGAACGTGTCATGAAAAGAGACGGGATCGATGCCAATTCAGTATTACAGCGGATGCGCTATCAGATGGAGGATGCTGAGAAGGCTGGCCGTTCGGATTTTGTGATCCGCAATGATGGAACCGAAATGATTATTCCGCAGGTCCTCTCCATTCACGAACAGTTATCAGCAATTGATGAGCAACATTGATGAATATGGAACTATTTAAAATCTCCGCCGTTTCTTATCTCAACACAATTCCTTTTGTTTATGGGATCCAGCGATCGGGATTACTCAAGGATTACCGCCTCGACCTCGATATCCCTTCCCTCTGCGCCGAAAAACTGAAAAACGGGGTGGTAGACGTTGCATTAATCCCCGTGGGCGCGCTCAATGATCTTGCCTCTTTTGAATTTGTAACCGATTACTGCATCGGTGCAGTGAATACCGTTAAAACCGTATTGCTGCTCAGCCATAAGCCCTTGCGAGAGATCACGGAAATCGGGCTGGATTACGATTCAAGGACTTCTGTCCAACTGGTCAAAGTGCTGGCGAAGCATCACTGGAAAATTGATCCCATTTGGAAGAACCTCATGCCGGGGCAGGCATCGCAGGATCCCGGGGTGGAAGCCATTGTTGCCATTGGCGACAAAACCTTCGGCCTGGTTAAAAAATATCCTTATTGCTACGATCTGGCTGCAGAATGGATCCGGCTTACCTCCCTGCCTTTTGTATTCGCGGCCTGGGTAACAACCAAAAAACTTTCAAAACCCTTGCAGATTGATTTGAACCGGGCGCTTGAGTATGGGATAAACCACATCAAAGAAACACTTGAGTTCTTCAAAGATAGATTACCAGCAGGAGAAGATTGTTTGTCTTATCTTGAAAAAAATATCTCATATTCCTTTGATGAACCTAAGAGAAAAGGCCTACGGTTGTTTCTTAACTATATTAATGAACTGCACTAAATAATTTACGATTTTAGATTTCAGATTTACGAATGATTTTTTTCGATTTTGGATTTACCTTTATCTTAGCGACCTTAGTGTCTTAGCGCCTTTGCGGTTAAAGAAAACATTCGTACAAGAATTTCTCGCTGATTTTCGCAGATAATTATTGCAGATTTTCGCAGAAAAAACTTTCCGGATAATAGATCTCTAACGGCAATTGGCTATTCCCTTATGAATTCTTAAATCTGAAATCGTAAATCGTAATTACTTTTTAACGGGATATCCTCTCTTCTTAGCCATATCTTCCAGGCGTTTCTGGAATCCCGATTTCTTGACGGGTTTCTTTTTGTTGGCCTCGATCTGTGCATGCAGTTTCTTTTCATCGATGGTTGACCGGATGATATAGATCTGAGCAAAGGTGAGAAGGTTAGCAAGCAGGTAGTAGTAACTTAATCCGGAAGAATAATCATTGAACCAGAAGAGAAACATGACCGGCATAAGGTACATCATGGTTTTCATACCCGGCATCTGTGTCTGGGTAGATCCCATCATCTGGTCGTTGATACGGGTATAGATTACGCTGGAGATGGTCATCAGCAAAGCAAAGAGACTGATATGGTCTCCGTACCAGGGCAGCGAAAACCCACCCGGGAAGGTATAGATGGAGTCGTAGGAGGAAAGGTCTTTGGCCCAGAGAAAAGCCTGCTGGCGAAGCTCGATGGAGCTGGGGAAGAACCGGAACATGGCGATAAGAATGGGCATCTGAAGCAGCAATGGGATACAGCCTGCCATCGGGTTCACACCTGCACGCTTGTAAAGTTCCATCGTGGCCTGTTGCTTCTTCATGGCATCTTCTTTCTTCGGAAACTTCTTGGTGAGTTCATCGATGTCGGGTTTCAAGGTCCTCATCTTGGCCGAAGATTTATAGGTCTTGAATGCAATCGGGAAAAGAACGATCTTTAACAGGATTGTAAGGATGAGGATGATGATCCCATAGTTCCATCCGAAATTTCCAAAAAACGTAAAGACCGGGATCACGGCCCAGATATTGATCCATGCCATCGGAGCGAAACTCCATCCCAGCGGGATCTGCCGTTCCAGACTGAGATCGTAGGATTTCATTGCATAGAACTTGTTCGGTCCAAAATACATCGAGATAGGGATGGATTTTGTTTCAGCAGGAGAAAAAGGAATTCCTGCTTCGGCCGACATCGAACGCATGTACCTGCCATTCCTTGGCAAGGTCGCGGTTCTTACCCTCGGATCGGTGAAGAAATCACCGGCAATGATGGTAGAAGAGAAGAATTGCTGCTTGAAAGAGATCCATTTGACCCTTTCGTTTTTCAGATCTTTCACCTGGTCTTTTGTTTCGGTGAGATAATCCACCTTATCCTCGAAGAACTTATAATATACCGTGGAATTCATCCGCTCCATCTTGAGACTTTTCTCCTGGCGTTTCAGGTTATCCTCCCAGTTCAGTACCAGAAATTGTGTACCAGGGTCAAACACATCCTTCATGCCTGAAAAATTCAGATGGAAACCCATCATATACTGATCGCCTTTTAAAGTATAAACAAACTCGATATATTTGGAGGTGTCCAGAGATGTATCGGATGCGTCAACATAGAGGCGCATCGCAAACTGCAGCGAATCTTTTCCTGTAACTGAAAAGGATGATGCATTATTTTTACTCGTGGATACAGGCTTGAAATACAATTTGTCGGTGTAGATATCCCGGTTGTTTACAAAGAAATGAAATCCGAAGTGCAGGGAGTCATCGTCCATGAGGATCAGGGGTTGGCCATCCCAGGACTTATATTTTTTCAGTTGCACATATTCGATTTTCCCTCCTTTTGAAGAAATCCTGAGTTTCAAAACATCGTTCTCAAGCGTAAAGGATTCCCTTTCCCCTGAAGTCGAGCCTGCAAAAACACCCATCTGTTCTTTCAGCACCTCACGAACAGCTTTTATGCTGTCGGAGGGATTCCCGGAAATAGCCTTCAGTTTCTTTCCTGCCTGTTCAATGGTCAGTTGGCGTGCCTGTGCGGCAATCACCACATCACGTTTCTGTTTCTGCACATAAGCAATGGAATCATACTTCCGTTTTTGGGTCTCCATCTCTTTTTTGGAGGGGGTCATCAGGTAACTGTATGCGATGAAGATCCCGAAAATCAAAAGGAGGCCAATGATCGTGTTCTTGTTATTCATGAATTGTGAATGATTTTGTCAGTTCTGAAATAGGCTGTCTCAAAAGGTTGTTTTTTTCACCGCTAAAAAGCCAAGGCGCTAAGAATTGAAAATCAGCAATAATTTTTTTTGCGTCTTCGCGGCTTTGCAGTAATTTTTTCCTTTTGAGACAGCCTCTTGGGTGCGCAAAGATACTGGAAAAGTTAATACGAAAAGACATCTGCAGAATCCAAAGCATCAGGCCGGTTTTCTCTTGCTCTTTTTCTTACGTACACTATAATCGATGGCTGCTTTGACAAATGCCTTGAATATCGGGTGCGGGTTTGCTACGGTGCTTTTGAATTCGGGATGGAACTGAACCCCGATAAACCAGGGATGTCCTTTCAACTCAATGATCTCTACAAGGTTGTCCTTTTCATTTATCCCTACTGATAACAGTCCGGCTTTNNTCCGAGATATTCTCCATTTTATAGACATCATGTATTTTTGATCCTTTTTTAAGTTTGCAGGGATAAGCTCCCAGGCGCATGGTACCTCCCAGCCCCGAGATCTTTTTCTGCATCTCCATCATATCGATGACAGGATATGGGGTGGTTTTATCAAATTCAGTGGAATTGGCTCCTTCCAACCCAAGTACATGTCTTCCGAATTCCACCACGGCGCATTGCATGCCAAGGCAGATGCCCAGGAACGGGATCTCATTTTCCCGTACATAACGGATTGCTGTGATCTTTCCTTCGATCCCGCGATAGCCGAATCCAGGGGCAACCAGGATTCCGTTCAATCCGTCAAGCTTCTCTGCAACATTTGATTCAGTAATCGTTTCCGAGTGGATCAACCGTAAGTGGATCCTGCACTGGTTGGCAGCGCCTGCATGGATGAAGGATTCATTGATGGATTTGTAAGCATCTTTTAACTCCACATATTTACCTACAAGCCCGATCGTCACTTCCTTATTCGGATTCTTTAATTTGAAAAGGAATTTCTCCCAGTCGGCAAGATCCGGTTCCTGGGTGCATTTCACTTTCACTTTTTTCAGGATCTCAACATCGAGGTTTTCCTTGTGCATCAACAAAGGGACATCATAGATCGATTCGGCATCGATGCATTCGATGACAGAGGTTGGCGCCACGTTGCAGAATAGCGCAATTTTCTTTTTCAGGATATCCGAAAGATGTTTCTCTGTACGGCATACGATAATATCCGGCTGAACTCCTGACTCGAGCAATGTTTTTACCGAATGCTGTGTCGGCTTGGTTTTCAGCTCACCGGCTGCAGCCAGATAAGGAACCAGGGTAAGGTGAACCACCACGCAGTTTTTGCCTAACTCCCAGCGCATCTGACGAACAGCTTCAATATAAGGCAGCGATTCAATGTCACCCACCGTACCGCCGATCTCCGTGATCACAAAATCGTAATTGCCTTTGTTTGCCAACAGCATGATCCGGTATTTGATCTCATCGGTGATGTGCGGGATCACCTGGACGGTTTCACCGAGGTATTCACCTTGCCTTTCTTTGGTGATGACCGACTGGTAAATGATCCCGGTAGTGATGTTATTGGCCTGTGAAGTTGGTACATTCGAAAAACGTTCGTAATGGCCAAGGTCAAGATCGGTCTCAGCGCCGTCATCGGTCACAAAACATTCGCCATGTTCATATGGGTTCAGGGTTCCGGGATCGATGTTGATGTATGGGTCGAGTTTCTGGGTTGTGACTGAGTATCCTCTTGCCTTCAGCAATTTGGCGATAGAAGCGGAAATGATTCCTTTACCGAGGGAGGATGAAACGCCACCGGTCACGAAAATATATTTTGTCTTGGACATCAGAATAGTTGATTATACTTCATAGAAAAGGCAAAATTAAAGCTTTAATTTAGGATAAGAAAGGATTTGTGGATGAATTCTATTCATATTTCTTACGGGTATATTCGGGAGGGTTGATCCTGTGCTTGATGGCGAGGATCTCGGAGGAAATCTCCTCGATCGGCTTGTTCATAACGCTGATCACGGGCCAGTCGTACTTCAGGAAAATGTTTTGTGCATAATTCAGTTCCCTTTTCACATGCTCGAGGGAGGAATAATCGCCGGTATTTCCGCCAAGAGACTCCTGGCGGACTGTCCGCAGCCTCGACAATTCACCTGGCTGGGTGGTTAGTCCGAATACATGCCCGGCCGGAAGCTTCTCCAGGATATCAGGAGGATCCACACCCAGCACGATCGGGTAATTGCCGACGAACCAACCTTTGAAAGCAAGAAAAATACATAATGGCGTTTTGAAGGTCCGTGAAACCCCTACCAGCACAATCTCCGCTTTCTCATATTCGTAGTATCGCTGCCCGTCATCATGCGTGAAGGCAAATTGCATGGTATCGATCCGCTTAAAGTATTCTTTGTTCAGATGAAAAAACAACCCGGGTTCTTCGGAGGGTACATTTTCAAGGTGTTGTGAAAGACGCGACAGTAGCGGCCCCATGAGGTCGATGGCATCGATGTTATTCTCCCTGCTCATCTCGATGATGGTCGAACGAAGGGCCTCAGAGACCAGCGTATGAACAATAATGGCTTTTGAGGCAACGATCTCGGGCATGATCTCCAGGAGCTGCTGTTCGGAACGGATCCCGGGTTTGACGATGATCTCTAACCTTGCATTCGGGAACTGAGTGAGTGCGGCCATCAGCGCTTGCTCGGCAGTACGCCCCCGTCCATCGGAAATGACAAATATCTTATCCATAATGTAGTTTCATTGCTGAGCGGCAGTTACAATGCTGTCCATGACATACAAAGATAGTTACAACCTACTACTTTTGCAGGGATTCGTAAAATT
The DNA here is from genome assembly GCA_003142515.1 of Bacteroidales bacterium. Classification (GTDB taxonomy): domain Bacteria; phylum Bacteroidota; class Bacteroidia; order Bacteroidales; family FEN-979; genus FEN-979. The sequence continues at coordinate 17,982 of PLMO01000150.1, read as the reverse complement.
TTCAATCATTTTTTTCCGTTATCTCCATAATCCGTAATTTTACAGCGGTTTTTGAAAAGATTAAATTTAAATCTCAATATAAATAAACTATGGGAACGATAAAAGTTGGAATCAATGGATTTGGCCGTATCGGCCGCCTGACCTTCAGAGCATTGCTGAATAAAAAAAACATTGAAGTGGTCGCATTCAACGACCTGACCGATGCAAAGACACTTGCACACCTCTTCAAATATGATTCGGTTCATGGTAAGTTCAACGGCGATGTCGAAGTTGACGGGGATTCGATCATCATCAACGGGAAAAAGATCCGCGTATATGCTGAAAAAGATCCTGCCAACCTCCCGTGGAAAGAGCTTGGAGTTGAGATCGTGGCCGAATGTACCGGTCTTTTCCATACCCGGGAAAAGATGTCGAAACATCTCACAGCAGGCGCAAAGAAAGTCGTGCTGTCGGTTCCTTCCGATAACAAGGAAGATGTGGACCTGACCGTTGTACTGGGGGTGAATGATAACATGCTGACAAAAGACATGAGGCTGATCTCCAATGCTTCCTGTACCACCAATTGCCTTGCACCGGTTGCAAAGGTGCTGAATGACAAATTCGGAATCAAAAAAGGATTGATGAACACCATTCACTCCTATACCAATGACCAGATCATCCTCGATGCTCCGCATAAGGATCTTCGCAGGGCCAGGGCTGCCGCTGTTTCCATGATACCTACGAAGACCGGGGCTGCAAAAGCGATCGGACTGGTTATTCCTGAACTTGACGGAAAGATGGATGGCTTTGCAGTCCGCGTCCCAACTCCCGACGGATCTCTTGTCGACCTGACCTGTGAACTTGAACGCAATGTTACCAAGGAAGAGATCCATGCCGCAATGAAAGAAGCTGCCGACGGACCGATGAAAGGCATCCTCGAATATCTCGATGAACCGCTCGTAAGTTGCGACATCATTGGAAATACCCATTCTTCCATCTATGATTCATTGATGACAAAGGTCATCGGCGGTAACCTCATTAAGATCATTGCCTGGTACGATAACGAAGCCGGCTATTCCAGCCGTCTCGCTGACCTGATCGAGAAGATTGCATAGTATTTGAAATCATTTTTAAAAGAAAAATTCACGCTAAGGCGCTAAAAAAAAACGCAAAGTTTCGCAAAATAGATCTCAATCGAATTCAAATCTGCGAGTAATTGAGTTATTATCAGCGAAAATCTTCAATGATTTAAATTAATGATTTAACTGCCCTTCAACTTAATAGGCGGTAAGGTGAGAAATATGCCAACTTATCAACAGAACAAGCTAAATTTGGATTTTTTAAGCGACATTTGTATAGAATTTTAAAAATGAGAACCCACCATAAAATAATAATTGGAGATAGCAGACAGATGTCTGAATTGCAAGATAATTCAGTGCATTTGATAATAACATCGCCACCTTACTGGCAACTTAAGGACTACGGATCAGATAATCAAATTGGATTCAACGACAGTTACGAAAATTATATTAATAATCTGAATTTGGTATGGCAAGAATGCTATCGCACACTTCATAATGGTTGTCGTCTTTGTATAAATATCGGCGACCAATTTGCAAGGGCAGTTTATTACGGTCGCTACAAAGTAATTCCCATCAGAGAAGAAATTATTAAATTTTGCGAAAACGTTGGCTTTGATTATATGGGCGCGATCATTTGGCAAAAGGTCACCACATCAAATACAACAGGGGGTGGTGTTCAGATGGGTTCTTATCCTTATCCAAGAAATGGAATATTAAAATTGGATTATGAATTTATTCTAATATTCAAAAAATTGGGTGAAGGACCTAAACCTTCCTTGGAACAAAAACAACAATCTATAATGACAGCTGAAGAATGGAACACTTTTTTTGCTGGACATTGGAATTTTGGAGGGGCAAAACAGAACGGACATATAGCTGTTTTCCCAGAAGAACTACCAAGGCGATTAATTAAAATGTTTTCATTCATTGGAGAGACAATCCTTGATCCATTCACAGGTAGCGGAACAACTTCAGTTGCCGCTAAAAATCTTGATCGTAATTCAATAGGTTTTGAAATTAATCCTGAATTCATTCCAATAATAAAAGAAAAATTAAATGCCCATCAAAGAGATATTCATGATACAACTTACGAGTTTATAAAACAAGAGCATAGAGATAGTGATTTTGGGAAAGAGATTCAAAAACTCCCTTACATTTTCAAAGATCCTCATACTCTTGATAAAAAAATTGATGTCAAGAAACTACAGTTCGGTTCTAAAATTGACAAAGAAAGTTCAACTAATAGAGAAGAACTATTTACAGTAAAAGAAGTAATCAGCCCAGAAAAAATTCGACTAAACAACAACCTGATAATAAAACTAATTGGAATCAAAGAAAACTTAGCGACTAATGGTAAAGCAACCTCATTTTTAGTTGATAAAACAAAGGGGAACCGGGTTTTTCTTAAATATGATGCTGTAAAATACGACAAAGAAAACAATTTACTTTGCTACCTTTATTTAGAAAATAAAACATTAATTAACGCACATTTGATCAAAAGTGGTTTTGTGCAAGTGGATACCGATATTGATTATAAGTACAAGGAAAAATTTCTAAACCTTCAAAAAGAATCTTGTGCCAATAAACTTTAGCCCATTACAAAGGCAAGCACTTATTGCAGCTTTAGGACCAGGATGTCAAAATGCTATCGGAGCAAGAAGATTATCTCTTTTATTAGGTTATCCAACAGGTGGTAATCAAGTTCAATTAAGAGGGTTGATTAAAGAGTGCATTGAAGTTAATGGTGATTTAATCGGTGCTACAACTGGCCGACCTGCGGGATTCTTTATAATTACAAATATTAATGAGCTAGAAACTTACCTTGATAGTTTAGAAAACAGGACTCGGAGTGATAACGATAGAAGAACTGCGTTAATAAACAATTGGAATACTCGACCCAATATCCCAAATACAATTAGACAAATACTTACATTACAGTAATGGCTAAAGAATGGATTTTGAATAGTGTAATGAATCGGTTTCAACTTAACTTTAAAAGAAATGTTGGCCCGACATCAGAATCAATAAGAAAATGCTCTCCAAAAAATCTTGAAGAATGGAGAGAGTATTATTTTGCAAAAGTTAAACCCAAAGAACATATCATAGAGTTAGGAAAAAAACTATATGTAAAAATTACTGAAGTAATTCAGTCGGAAGTTGCTGAAGTTACAGAACAAGATTGTATTGATTATATCATGCAACTTGTAATTGATAGAACCTACGATGGGTATGTAACTGAAATACAAACAATTTATGGAAAACTTCAGAACATTTTAGATGTTCCAATTCAAGCAGCACCTGACGAATGGGATAGACTGTTTAACGTCGATTTTTTCATACAGGTTGGAGATAGATACATAGGCCTTCAAATAAAACCTGTAAATAGTGGAATACAGATTCCTGAAATTTTCAAGGAATACAATCTACAAGCTGAAACCCACAAGAAATTTACAGAAGATTTTGGAGGTAAAGTATTTTATTTATTTTCAGCAAAAGTAGGTGACAAGAAGGAAATTCAGAATAAGGAAGTTATAGACGAAATATTACAAGAAATCAAACGGCTAACAGATTAAGAAGATTAAATAGAAGAATTTATATAAGGTCTAAAATAGTTCATTCTTGAGAAGGCGCTAAAAAAAAACGCAAAGTTTTAGCGTTCTTAGCGTTTTCGTGTCTTCGCGGTAAACGAAGACCGGCTTTTTTATTCTTAATGATTTCTTAATACGAAATTCATAATTCCTGCTTACTTTTGGGAAAGATTGAAATTTCATGGAAAAATCCGAATATAAGATCCTTCTGGTTGACGATGAACCTGATATCCTCGAATTTGTAGGATATAACATCCGGAAAGAAGGATACACCCTTTACACCTGTTCCAATGGGCAAGACGCGATCCAAACCGCAAAAAAAGTCATTCCCCATCTCGTCATACTCGACATCATGATGCCGGGTATCGATGGCATCGAAACCTGCATCGAAATGCGTAAGATCGAAACGTTAAAATCCACACTGATCGCCTTCCTTACTGCCCGGAGCGAAGATTTTTCCCAGATCGCAGGATTAGATGCCGGTGGCGATGATTACATTTCGAAACCGATCAAACCACGTGTGCTTATGAGCCGGGTCAATGCTTTGCTGAGAAGGTCGGCGGATACTCCCGAATTTGAATCAAGAACCATTCTCGGCGATATTATCATCGACCGGGAAAAATATATCATCCTGAAAAAAGGGAGAGTGATCCACCTTCCCCGCAAAGAATTCGAACTGCTTGAACTGCTTGCCTCCAGGCCTGATAAAGTATTTACCCGTGAACAGATCTTCGAAGAGGTTTGGGGAAATGATGTCATCGTAGGCGACCGCACCATTGATGTTCACATCCGCCGGATCCGTGAAAAGCTGGAATCCGATAACATCAAAACGATCAAAGGCGTAGGCTATAAATATGAATCCTGACCGTAATATCAGTCCCAATACATGGATGCTGATAAACTCGGCTACCATCGTCATTGTTCTTTCTTTTCTTTACATCGGCTCGTCGCTCATACTGAATGAAAGGATCCTCTGGATTTCCTTGCTGGTCGCCGATTCCGGAGTATTCCTCCTCTCCTTCTTCATTTATCGCTACATCCTGGAAAAATTCATCTATGGCAAAATAAAACTGATCTATAAGACAATCCACACGCTGAAATCAAAGATCTCCTTTAAAGAAATGGACCTTACCCTCGACAAGGATATCATCCACAAAGTAAACGAAGAAGTAACCGAATGGGCACAGGACCGCAGGCAGGAGATTGAAGAATTGAAAAAACTGGAAGCTTACCGCAGGGAATTTCTCGGAAATGTTTCCCATGAGTTGAAAACGCCGCTTTTCAACATCCAGGGTTATATTCTTACCTTACTCGATGGCGGCTTGGACGATCCATCCATCAATAAAGAATACCTTGAACGTTCCGGAAAGAATATCGAGAGGATGATCTCCATTGTGGAAGATCTTGAGGTGATCTCGCGGTTTGAAACCGGGGAATTGAAACTCGACATACTCAACTTTGATATCGTTGCACTTGTCACGGATGTCATCGAACTGCTGGAAGTGAAAGCAAAAAAGAAAAACATCCACCAGAAAATCGTCCGGGAAAATGAAAAACCTTTGTTTGTAAAGGCCGATAAAGAGCGCATCAGACAGGTACTTATCAACCTCCTGGATAACAGTATTAAATATGGGACTGATGGAGGGAAGACGAAGGTCAGCTTTTTTGATATGGATGAGAACATCCTGATCGAAGTTACCGATAATGGACTCGGCGTTGATTCGAAAGATGTCCCAAGGTTATTTGAACGGTTTTTCAGGGTTGACAAAAGCCGGTCGCGCGAACAGGGAGGGTCAGGACTGGGACTGGCTATTGTAAAACATATTATCGAAGCCCATCATCAGACCATAAACGTCAGAAGTTCGATCGGCGTTGGAACCACTTTTGCTTTTACCCTTCAGAAGGCAGATTTTGTTCAGGCTTAGCATTCCCTTCAGAAGGCAGATTCTTTTCAGTCTTGGCATCCTGATCCCAGAAACGTTTCGAGTGTTTCACCAGTCTTCCTTCCACGAGGAAGAAAATAGATTCTGCAATGTTCAGGGAATACCCGGCAATGCGTTCGATCTCCGAAAGGATGATCATCAGGTTTGTTGCGACGACTACTACATCCGATTTTTTAGTCATCTGCTCGATGATTTGTTCAGAAATGATCTGTATCTTGTCTTTGATGACTTCCGAATCTTCAAAAATATCCTTTATGAACGCGATATTCTTTGAATTCAGGATGGTGGTCACATCCCTGACAATGGCATCAGTTGATTTGGCCAGCTCATCGATCTTTAATTCCACCACAATATCCTTGTAATCACTGAGCCCTTCAATCCGTTTGGCGATGTTTACCGCATGGTCTCCCATCCGTTCCAGGTCATTGTTCATTCTCAGCGATGCCATGATCAGGCGAAGATCGGTTGCAACAGGCTGTGTCAGCGCAAAGATCCGCTGGCAAAGCTTGTCGATCTTGACATCCAGTTTATCCACTGCATTGTCGGTTTCAATTATATCTTCCGCTGCCTCAATATCGCAATTGATCAGCGCAACCATCGTTTGATGGATCTGTGAAGCCACAAGGTTCCCCATCTTCAGGATCCTTTTCTTTAATTTTTCGAGTTCAAGTTCGAAATGTCGTTCCATTTATTGTGCTTATTTACTTTGTTGTTTTACTAAATTGTTTCTGGATGCATGATAAATAGCGAAATAATTATCAATAAATTCCTGCATTCTGCATTCTGAATCCTTGCATTTTTTTATCCAAACCTCCCGGTAATATAGTCTTCCGTCTGTTTCTTTTCAGGTACTGTGAAAATCTTCTTTGTTTTTCCGAATTCGATCAGCTCACCGAGCTAGAAAAATGCTGTGTTGAAACTAACGCAGGCAGTTTATTACATATTGCGCGTCAAGATGGCAATGTTATAGTTTGCATTCTCTTATCAAAAAAATCCAAAAGCAGCGCATTTAGCGCTGCTCTGGAACCATTTACTAACCACTACTTAGCTGGGAAACATCCTGTCTCGACCACAAATTGTTAGCCACCTGACCCAAGGATCCAGCCAATTTAGTTTTTTATTTCAATTAATTTCCTAGAATTTAGCCTGTAATCTCAATGTCACGAAATTCTGTTTGACCACGTTATTATAGTCATATGATCCCGGGACATTATTCACTGTATAGTTTGTAACGACCTTCCCTGCATTTGGCAACTTTTCATTAATAGGAATAGAATATGCCAATTGAATTCTAATGTTGTCACTAAAGTTATAAGTCCATGCAAATGTCCATGTACCAAAGGCGATGTCATTTAATCCACTCATCAGTTTATCGGTGGTGGTCGTCACGGTTTGTTTAACTGTATACATATTGTTTACGCTGGAAAACGTAGGAGTACCATTGGTTGTAGTAGAAGTGGTTTTATTGTAACCATACTTGCTTGATATCGAATCCGTACTTATTTTAGTATTTGGATTGTAATAGTCATAACGAATAGCAATCTGGTTACGTTTTCCTATACTTTTGATAAGGTAAACGTAGTACCCCATAAAATTACGTTCAATTGCAGGGATCATAGCAGTAGTTGTAGTAGTCGTCTGTATCTGGGTCAGAGTGTCATTCTTCATGTTATATGATGTCGAACTTACAGGAGAATTCTTGACCAGAGAACCCGGTGCTCCGTTGATGCCAAAGAGGTATTCTCCTTTCAGGGAAAGCGTTCCAAGAACATTCATGGTAAGCTGTGCCTCAACACCCACCCAGTTCCTGCGGATGGAGTTCCCTATATTGGTTTCGGCTTTGTTATAGGTAAAGTCGGAACTCAGCAAATCGCTGGAGTTTGCTTTGACTTTACCGTAATACCCATGCGCGCCAATGTTGAGTCCGCCAAATTTCCCAAATTTGAATCCATAGGTCGCACGTAACACCAAATCTTTGAAACCATCAAAGTCGACGTTATTCTGAGCGGCATTGATAGTAGTTCCATTGGCATCAGTATAAGTATATCCTTCGTTTCCGTTCAAAATGGCAAATTGAATCTTTAGTTGCGTTTTCCGAGGCATCACTTCAAGTTTAAAACCGATGGCTTTTTCATCAGGATACAATGTGCTGATGACACGCGCGCGTTCAAGACAATCGAGGTTGGAGGATGAAGTTTCGACTTCATAATCAGGACGGTCAAATTTCCCGCCCCATAATGAAAAGGTTTTTAACCAGGGTTCATTTACCTTGACATAAGCGTTCTTTATACTGAAGTTACCAGGCTGGTAATCGGGTTCAATATTAAAAACGACTCCACTTGTAGCTTGATAAGAAACATTCACTCTCGCACGGCGAATCATAAAGTTATTATTCGGATAATTCGAGGATTGTTCATAATTGAAATACTGTGCCTGGATATAACCAGAAATTTTGATTTTGGTCAGTTTGTCAAGAATACCTTCTGTGGTTGTAATCCTGTTTTCAAAACTGTTAAGCTTGTTTCTCAGGGTTGTAACCTGTTGTGGAAGTGTATCCGTTGAACTTGTCTGGGCTACAACTGGTCTCGTTAACACCATTGGAATTAGTAATCCCAGTGTTAACGCGAATAGCGTAACTCTTTTCGTCTTTGTCCGGAAATAATTTTTATTACTTCCACCGGATGGTCGCATGGAACTATTCTCCTGCGAAATGGGGTCTTTAGTAAGTGCTCTTTTCATGGTTTATTGATTAAGTTTGCAGCAAAAGTATACCGGATAATAAAGGCCGGTGTTAACGGTATATTACCTTTGTGTTAATTAATTATGAAGGAAAACTGGTATTGGGTATTGGGTTTTAGGGTGTAGGTATTGGGATTGTAGATAATAGACAGCGAAGAGTGAAAAGCGAATAGCGAACAGCATACAGGGAGCCGTGCACTGTGTCCCGGGAACTAAATATGTATACTTACATTCGACGACAATATCGACAGGCGGATGGCTTCCTGTATTTCTTTGATCTTCCGGGATGTCTCCGTTAACGGCTCCTTGAATTCTGTGATCTCTTTAATCTTTATTCGAACTTTCAGAAAATGTTCCTGGAGTAAAAAATTCTTGTCGATCATTCTGCAGGTTCTCATAATGGCGAGTAACATCAAATCTTTCCCTGATAATTCCTGCCCGCCTGTGAGTTTTGAATACAATTCCGCAACTACCTGCTTTTTGATTTCCGAATTCACCAGAGGATATTTATCCTGGTAAATAATCCAAAGGAACCTGTATTGCTCTTTCTTAAGTATGTTTTTTTTAATAAGATTCTTCACCAACACTTTCCATTTCAATCCGCTTTTATAGACAATCCGCCGGATTGATTTTTTAAAGGTCAGGCTCTTTTTCGATTTTCTTAACAATTCCAGCGCCACGTCCATCACTTTATCCCCTGTCTCCTTGATGCCGGTCACACGAACCAGGTCACCGATGATTTCGATTTCCCCGGCTTGTTCCAGTTCAAATAAAACAGCCCCGGCTAGTCCGAATTTGATCCGCTGTTCGGAATTCCCGAACCATCCCTTATCATTCAGCGCGAGAAGGACGATCGTTTCAAGAAAGGAGAGGGTGTTATTTTTTTCTTCTTGTTCCATTTTTCAGTTCGGGGAATAAAGATAACTCTTTTTAACCAGGTAAAGTCCATTAAAACACCAGCCGGAACAATAAAAAGAGTCCGCCGGAAAGTAAGATGGTGACCGGCAGTGTGAAAACCCATGCTGCAAGAATATTTTTTATGGTATTCATCTGGAGGTTCTGTCTTCCTTCTCCTGCAACCATCGCTCCTGCAACACCGGAAGAAAGTACATGCGTGGTACTCACCGGCAGCCCGAATGCGGAAGAAACCCCGATCGTACTGGCAGCAATGATCTCCGCACTAGCTCCCTGGGCATAGGTAAGATGCGTTTTCCCAATCTTTTCGCCAATCGTAACCACAATCCTTCTCCATCCGATCATTGTTCCAAACCCCAGTGAAAGCGATACCATGAGGATAACCCAGCGGGGTGCATATTCTGTGTGTGCTTTGATTTTCTTAATGTTGGATTTGAGAATGGCAATATCGACCGTCCTAAAAGAGGCTTTTGCTTTTTTGTTAGATTCTTTCAGGATCAAATCAACATTCTTTGTTATGAGAAAGATCGATTTACGGATATCGAAATTTACATCTTTATCCACTTGTTTAAAAGAAGTTTTTCCTTGTAACCGGCTGATAATAAATAACAGATTCGAATGAACAACGCGGTAATCCATTCGTTCCTTCTCAGTCAGGGCAAGTGTATCCATCTTCTGCAGGGTCCATTCAATCTTTTTTGCATCCATAAAGAGCTTTTGAGCAGGTTGATTCCGGTCTAATGCAAAGAAGGCAGGGGCAAATGCGATCAGGATGAGCATGATCAACCCCACGCCTTTCTGGCCGTCATTCGAGCCGTGAGCATAACTGACACTGGTGCAGGTGAGCACCAGGATGCTGCGGATCCATAAAGGTGGCGGCTTTTTGCCCTGAGTCTCCCTGAAAATATCCTTGTTTTTGATGAGTTTCCTCAGAAGCAACATTAATAGCAAAGCCAGTGCAAAGCCAATGACAGGTGAAATGAGCAAAGAAAGTCCAACCTCTGTAACTTTGGTCCAGTTCAAAGCAACTTCATGATTTCCGGGTAGAAGGATGAATGCGATACCTACACCGAAAATTGAACCGATGAGTGTATGCGAACTTGAACACGGAAGGCCGAAATACCATGTTGACAGATTCCAGATAACCGCGGTCAGGATCAGGGAAAGAACCATCGCAACGTTATGCGCCAGGTTCCGGTCGATGATAACATCAACAGGAAGAAGGTTGATAATGCCAATGGCAACTGCGATCCCGCCTACATTAACCCCGATAAAATTCCATATCCCCGACCATATTACAGCCACGGTGGGTTTCAGGGAATGGGTGTAGATCACCGTTGCTACTGCATTGGCGGTATCATGAAATCCATTGATGAATTCAAATGAAAAAGCCGCAAGAAGGCATAAAATAAGGAAAATGCTATAGACCGTATTTAGTCCAAACATATTAGGATATTGGTCAGGTAAAATAGAAACTCAAATTGAATCGGAGAATTCTGCTGACAAATATATTGTTATCTCCCGGGATAATCTAAATTTTTTTTCAGGAATAAATAAATTCAACCCGTAAATGCAACGAGTTGAATAAAATTACTCAAATATATCTTTAACGGCGAATTGTAGTTTGTTTTTTTCATTGACCTTCCTTGTCATCCGAATCGTCCGGTAATATAATTCTGAGTTTGGATGTTTTTCGGATTTGTAAAAATAGTCTTTGTTTCATCCATTTCTGTGAGTTCACCCAGGTAAAAAAAAGCAGTGTAATCACTTATTCTGCCGGCTTGCTGAATATTATGTGTGACAATGATAATTGTATAAATTCGTTTCAGACCGTAAAGAAGCTCCTCAATTTTTGAAGTGGAAATAGGATCAAGCGCAGAGGTAGGCTCGTCCAGCAGTATTATTTCTGGCTTCATCGCCAGCGAACGTGCAATGCAAAGACGCTGTTGCTGTCCACCTGATAAAAATGTCCCCTTTTTATGTAAAGTATTTTTTACTTCATCCCAAAGTGCTGCATTTTTCAATGATTCTTCGACAATTTCATCTTTTTTAGTCCTGGTAAGTTTATAACTGTTTAATGTATATCCTGCAAGAACATTCTGATATATACTCATTGTGTTGAATGGATTGGGATTCTGAAACACCATACCAATTTTTCTTCTGAGAATGGTCGGGTTTTGTTCATATATATTCTGGCCATCAAGGTATATCTTACCTTTTGTAGTCGCGTTTGAGTTGAGTTCATGCATGCGGTTTATACATCGAATGAAAGTAGACTTACCACAGCCCGAAGGTCCCATTATTGCTGTAATTTTCTTCCTTTGAATTTTAATATTGAGATTTTTCAGTACATGTGTAGTACCGAAAGATGCATTAAAATCTTCCGTTCTTAAAATTGTACTTTCCATCTTGTCTCAGTCACTTTTGTTATTATATTAAGAATTAGCACCATAGAAACCAGGATAAACGATGCACCCCAGGCGAGCCGATGCCAGTCTTCATAGGGGCTGATGGCATAATTGAAGATAATAAGGGGAAGGCTGGCGATAGGTTTAAAAATGTTAAAGCTCATAAAAGGGTTTCCAAACGCCGTGAAAAGTAAAGGAGCTGTCTCTCCAGCCACCCTTGCAACACCCAGTATTATGCCGTTCAATATTCCACTAATCCCAGCCGGCATTATAACCCTTAGCATGGTTTTATAATAAGGAACACCTAATGAAAGGGATGCTTCTTTTAATGAATGCGGAACGAGCTTCAGTGTCTCTTCAGTGGATTTAATAATCGAGGGTAACATCATGAACGACAGTGCAACACTTCCCGAAAAAGCGGAGAATTGACCAAATGGTTTTACCAACCATATATAAATAATGATACCAATAACGATGGAAGGGATTCCCTGAAGCACATCCACGCATAGATGAGCTATCTTGTAAACCCAATTGGGGGAACTTTCACTGAAGTACATTCCCATACTCACCCCAAAAGGAACAGCAATCATTGTTGCAACCAGAATGATAAGTAGGCTTCCAATCAGTGCATTTAATATACCTCCCCCGGCTTCACCAACTGGTTTTGGAAGGCTGGTGAGAAAATGCCAGTTGATTACCGAGATTCCCTGCCTGAAGATGTAAACTATCAGTAAAACAAGTGGGATAATCGAAATGAGAGTACAAACAATGATAAAAAATTTAAAAATCATATTCCTGGTTTCACGAAACCTCAGACGTTCTTTCATCATGATTCAAACCTTTTAATGATATTTCTACCGATGATGTTGATGATGGTTGTTACAACAAACAATAGCAAACCTGTTTCGATCAATGCCGAGAAATATACGTTCCCTGTTGCTTCAGTGAACTGGTTGGCTATGACGCTTGCCATGGTGTCGGAGGTATCAAAGATACTTTTCGGTATGGCCTGAGTATTTCCTATTAACATGGTCACCGCCATTGTTTCACCCAGGGCTCTTCCCAGAGCAAGCAGAATGCCAGCTGATAAACCAGACCTGATGTATGGAATGATGATAAAACGGATTACTTCGAACCGTGTAGCGCCCAGTGAATAGGCTGCTTCTTTGAGGGATTCAGGCACCATGGAGACAACTAACCGGATCAGGGAGGCAGAATAGGGGATAATCATGATGGATAAAATCAGTGAAGCCGTTAATATACCAACTCCGTAAGGAGCAACGCCGACTTTCATCTCAAGACTTCTGACTACCGGAACGATGAAGTAGATACCCCAGAATCCATATACTACGGAAGGTATGCCTGCCAACAATTCCACTGCGTTCTTCAGCAAGGAGCTAAACCAGCCTTTGGGATAATATTCTCCCAAAAAGAGCCCGATGGTCAGGGAAAAAGGGGATGAAATCAACAAGGCCAGGGTTGAGGTAAGCAATGTTCCGATCAAAAATGATAACGCTCCGAATTCTCCGGAAACCGGATCCCAGGTCTTACCGTAAATAAATTTCCAACCCAGTGCTTTAATGGAAGGCAATGAAGAAACAAGAAGTGTCAGGAACATACAGGATAATAATACAATCAGGGTTATTCCTGAAATTGATAGGGTTTTGCGAAATACTGCTTCCCGTATCTTTAATCCTTGTATGAGTTTTGCTTGATGTAATTGACTTGATATGGACAAATAAACTGATTTTTAAAGTACCGGGTACCGGTTAAGGTCCCCGGAATATCTCTTGATTAATATAACAAAAGTGCCTGCCTTCATGATCAGAATGCAGGACACTTAATATTCCCTGGCCTAAAGGATCACATCAGGGGTTTGCCATTAAAGGTGACCAGTTTCAACCTGCTCATTGCAGATTCGGCAGCTTTTTTTGGCAAAGGAGCATAAAGAAGAGGCTCGGCAAATTGCTGTCCCTTGGTAATCATCCAGTTTACAAGTTCTATTGTTCCTTTTGCTTTCTCCATTGTCCTGTCACCATAAGCCTGTTTTTCATAGAGCAGGATATAGGTAAAACTTGTAATGGGATAACCGTCTTTTGCCTCTGTGTTTGTTAAGGAAACCCGTAAATCTGCAGGAAGTGTAACAGCTGCTGAAGCACTGATAGATTTTAAAGATGCTTCGATAAAATTACCAGATTTATTTTTCACCAAGGCAGAGGGTATATGAGTCTGAATAACATAGGCCAGCTCTACATATCCTATACTTCCGGGTGTTTGTTTGACCATACCGCCAACTCCCTCATTTCCCTTTGCTCCTATACCGACAGGCCAGTCAAGAGCTTTGCCTGTGCCGGGTTTGGTCTTCCATACACTGCTGACCTTACTCAGATAATCGGAAAAAACATAGGTTGTACCGCTACCATCGGAACGGTGAATTACTGTAATATCCAGATTGGGTAGTTTAGCCGTCGGATTTAACGAAGTTAATCGTTTATCATTCCACTTTGTTATTTTACCCAGAAAGATATCAGCGATAACATCCGGGGTTAATTTTAATTTTGGGCTTCCTGTGAGGTTATAAGTGATCATGACAGCTCCAAGACAGGTCGGGATATGAATTACCGGTCCGGGCATTGCTTTCATTTCTTCATCGCTTAAAGGTGCATCTGAAGCCCCGAAATCAACAGTTTTATTTTCTAACTGCTTGATACCACCCCCTGAACCGATTGACTGATAATTAACCTGTATGCCTTTTTCCTTATGATATTCATCGAACATTTTTGAATATAACGGAAAAGGGAATGTAGCCCCGGCTCCTATAAGTTCTTTTGCACTTCCCTGCGCAGATACAGGCTGATTTACATTAAATGTAAGCAGGACCAGCGGTAGTGCAAGTCCAACCATAATTTTCGATGTTGTTTTCATTTGCATTTCTTTAAATGTTTTAAGAATGTAATTATTGCTTTTATCACTGGATTCGATTCCTGAGATTCACTGGCACAAATAAACAGGTTTTATCTTGAGTTCGTATTAATATAACATTAAATGAATGTTAAGTTTAGATAAATGAAAAATAAAGACATTCCTTCTTTCGACCGTTGCAGAACAAAAAATCCATTTATGAGATCCTTTCCGGTAATGAATCTGAAAGGTTTTTGAAAAAAATCAGGTTCGTTTATACTCCGAAGCATGCGAGTTGATCAAAGATAGCTGAGATAGAAATAAATCTACTGGATCACAACTATTTGGATAGAAAGATCGGGAATCGGTATTTACCCAAAAAACAGATGCCTGCGTGGTGTTATGGAAAAATTGCCGGGAATCAAAAAATTTGAGGCTTGCTCCATATAAAGCATAATAAAACTATACAGTAGATAATGTTATTAGTCCGATTATTCATATCCCATTCTTCAGAAAAGCCTGATTAATCTTTAATGTCTTTTCTTTTTGATGTTGATTCCCCTCTTACATCTCACTTATCAGCTCTCACAAATTAATGATTTGTTATTCATTTATTCATATGCAGGTAATACCTTTTCCCGAATTTCGCAGCATTTTAATACTTGTTTGAAAATGGATAGTACTGTAAAACAAATAAATACATTCCAGAACGAATTATTGTCAGAGCTACAAAGTTTTCTTGAATCACAGCGAAAGACATTTCCACCTGATGAAACCCTTAAAATTGACCTCCACTGTCACGACCATAACAGCGATGTTCCGGATGAACTTCTCGGAAGAATACTGAATCTTCCGGAAACCTGGACAAGTACGGAACAATTAATAGAAACCCTGAAAAAGAATGGCTGTGATACCTTCACCATCACCAACCACAACAATGCCCGTTCCTGTTATGAATTAAAAGAAAAGGGGATGGATATCCTCACGGGTGCCGAGTTCAGCGCAACTGTACCGGACTTCAATATCGGCATTCATGTTCTTGCTTATGGTTTTACACCGGAGCAGGAGAAAATGCTGATGAAGCTCAGGAAAAACATTTATTCTTTTCAGGAATATGCCCTTGAAAATAATATTCCGACGATATGGGCACATCCATTATACCATTATAGTATAAAGGGCACTCCACCCTTCAGCTTCTTCTCTAAAATAGTCCTGATTTTTGAACGGTTCGAAGTTCTGAATGGTCAAAGGGATACATGGCAGAATATGCTGGTCAAAGCCTGGCTGGAAAGTATCACACCGGAAATGATTGATCGACTGGCTTCCGAAACAGGGATTGATCCTTTAAAATATTGCCATAATCCTTATAAGAAATCGATGTCGGGTGGATCTGACAGTCATATGGGAATCTTTTCAGGGATGACAGGGACTTACCTTCATATACCGGATCTGATAACCAGATTGCAAACGACAAGCCGTCCGGAACTTGCACTGGAGGCAATCAGGCAAGGCAGAATGGCCCCTTATGGTTCTCACCAGAACAGTGAAAAACTTACTATTGCCTTTCTGGATTATGTATGCCAGATTGCACTTTACCGCAAAGATCCCGGGATGTTAAGAATCCTCCTCCACAAAGGTACAAACCAGGATAAGATTATTGCACTGCTTGTCTCCAATGGTTTTGCTGAGCTTAAGAGGCATAAGGTGACCATGAATTTCATTGAGTTGTTCCACGGTTCATTTCTTGGTAAATCACCCGGGTTTACAAAACGATTTTTAGTCCCGAGGATATATAAGCCGGTATTTGATGATGCACTGAAGATCGCAGCAACCTATAACAGTTCATCGGACCGGATCGTTGAAGATTACAAAGAAAACATTGCTGCGATCTATCAGAAACTGAATGCTATTTTGTTTGGAAGGCTGAATGTAAAATTTGATAAGATCAAACAAGAAGGCAAGTCACATAATATCACACTGAACAACCTGATTAAACATTTTGAAATCCCCAGTGAATTCCGGGCACTCCTTGAAAATAACAGGAAAATCGCTATAAAACCAGTTGACCGGATGGAGCTGCCCAACATTCCCGACCTTCTCGATGGGTTATCCTTTCCATTTCTGGGTTCAGCTTTTATCCTGGCTGCCCATTTTACAAGTGCACGCGTTCTATATACCACGCGCCCTTTGCTTCAAACATTCTCTGAAAAGATTGGTAAACTTGAGCATCCCAGGAAGATGCTATGGCTGACCGACACCTTTGGCGACAACAACGGGGTTTCGATGGTTCTAAAATCAATGCATGAAGAGATCAAGTCAAGAAATTTACCGATCGACATCATGGTTTGTAGCAATGATATTGAACCTGACGACCACCTCATCGTCCTGAAACCCATAGCCGAATACAATATTCCGCTTTACCGTGAACAACCCATCCGGATCCCGAATTATCTCGAAATCCATCATCTGTTTCATGACGGAGAATATGACCGTATCATCTGCTCAACAGAAGGCCCGATGGGGCTTGCAGCATTGTATCTGAAACACGCTTATTCCGTCAAATCTTATTTTTACCTGCATACGGATTGGATCATGTTTGCGCGGAAGGTATTAAATCTCGACAAGGAAAATCTGAACCGATTCCGGCGCCTGCTCCGGGCTTTTTATAAAACATTTGACGGCTTGTTCGTTCTGAATAAGGATCAGAAAAAATGGCTGACCGGAAGGGAAATGGGATTTGATCAGGAGGTGGTTTATCCTACCGCACATTGGGCAGATGAAAAATTCTTCCCCCGAAAGGATTCCAGAACAGAAATTCCCGGAATTCAACCCGGGAAACCGGTTGTATTATTTACAGGGCGCATCAGCCATGAAAAAGGTGTTATGGAACTTCCGGAAATTATCCGGGGAATCAAAGAAACAATACCGGATTTAAAACTTGTAGTAGCCGGAACCGGCCCGGCTGAGAATGAACTCAGGGACGCACTTCCTGAAGCGATCTTCCTTGGATGGGTTAACCATGATGATTTGCCCGGAATCTATTCGTCAGCCGATCTTCTGATCCTGCCTTCCAAATTCGACACCTTCAGTTGTGTTGTCCTTGAAGCACTGAGTTGCGGATTACCTGTCATTGCCTATAAAACCAAAGGACCTAAAGACATCATCCTTGATGGGACCAATGGATACCTGGTGAATTCCAATCCGGAATTTATCCGGAAGATGAACGGCTTTTTCACTGATAACGCTTTACAGGCATGCTTCAGGGAAAATGCCTTGACCAGGGCCAAAGAGTATAACAAGGAAAATATCATCGACCGGTTCTTGAGTCATGTCGGACTAACGGATGGATTTCCAACAGGTGAATTAACATGAATAGCGAGAATTGGGTCTGGTGGAAGCACGGCGTCTTTTATCATATTTATCCGAG
>PLMO01000055.1:6254-13474 GCA_003142515.1 Bacteroidales bacterium | reverse complement strand
GTCTTTTATCATATTTATCCGAGAAGTTTTTACGATTCCAATTGTGATGGAATCGGCGACATCACCGGCATCATCCTGAAACTGGATTACCTCTCCGGCCTTGGCATAACCGCAATCTGGATCTCACCTGTGTATGAATCCCCTATGCTTGATTTTGGGTATGACATCTCTGATTACAGGAAGATCGACCCGGTTTTTGGCAACCTTGAAGATTTCAAGCGTCTTGTCCGTGAAGCACATGACCGCGGGATCCGGATCGTCATGGACCTGGTCATGAATCATACTTCACACCTTCATCCCTGGTTCCTTGAATCCCGTTCTTCAAGGGATAACCCGAAACGTGACTGGTACATCTGGCGTGACGGTGCGAAAAAGAAAAAGCCGAATAACTGGAGATCAGCATACGGAAGCAGTGCATGGGAATATAATGAACAAACGGACCAGTATTACCTTCATTCATTTTTTAAGGAGATGCCGGATCTGAATTGGCGAAATAAAGAATTGAAGAATACCTTTTTTAATGAGGTCCGGTATTGGCTTGACCTTGGCGTTGATGGATTCAGGCTGGATGTCATTAATATGATTGTAAAGGACAAGAAATTCAGAAATAACCCGCTGTACTTCGGAATCCCCTGGATACAGAAACATGTTTATACCAGGAACCGGCCGAAATCCTTGAGGATAACCTGCTTGCTTAGAAAACTCCTGGATGAATATAATGACCGGATGTGTGTTGGGGAAATCTATACTTTGCCTCCCGGGAATCCTGCCACAGCAGCGGATTATCTTGGATCGGGGGAGGATTCCATTCATCTTGCATTTGATTTTTCCCTTATGTTCCAACCCTGGAATGCAAGGAAGTTTTATACCTGCCTTAAAAATTGGTATGACCATATCCCACAGAATGGCTGGGCTTGTAATGTTCTTTCGAATCATGATCTTTTCCGTAGCAATACCCGGTTCAGAAGGACAAAGCATTTTCTTGAAAAATCAAGACTAATGGCCATGCTTCTGTTGACTTTAAAGGGGACACCTTTTATCTATTATGGAGAAGAGATCGGGATGAGTAACGGAAGGTTAAGTAAAAACCAGATCGCAGATCCGCTCGGAAAACGATTCTGGCCATTTTTCAAAGGAAGAGATCGCGCCCGGACCCCGATGCAATGGAATTCCGGATTGAATGCCGGTTTTTCAAAAGGCATTCCTTGGCTGCCTGTCAATCAAGATTATCCGGAAATAAATGTAGAGGTTGAATCTAATGACCCCGATTCGATCCTGTCATTTTACAGAAAAATAATTTGCCTTCGTAATGAAACAGCAACGCTGCAATTCGGTGAGTGGATCCCGTTGATTAAAGGGGAAAAAGGTATCCTCGCATACTTTCGGACCCTCAGGGATGATAAACTTTTTGTACTGCTAAATTTTATAAGAAGATCAGGAAAATTATTCCTGCCTTTTCCCGTAACCGGGAATGTCCTTATTTCAACTCACAGAAAGGAAGGAACACTTCTGAAATCCGGAGAGGATCAGATATATCCTTACGAAGCTACCGTGATCCGGCTGAATACCTGAAAGTATGTTTCTGCCTGGAGTGGAATGGAGAAATATGCCACGACTGGTTATTAACGGATTAAAGAAGTCGTTCGAATTTCAAGGGATTAGTACACTTTCACTATCATGAACAGAGAGATATGAATTGATGTCATGCTTTGATTTGTGCCGGTTAATAATATCCTCATACTTTATATTGACTTCATCCACTATCGATTCCCAGTGCCGGTAAATGGATTTACGGGCACCTTCTCCGGCCCGCTTAATGGCTTCCTGATTTGATTTCAGTTCCATAATTTTTTCTGCCAGTGAAGCTGCGCTATTGCTGATCAGGAATCCATTTACATTTTCCATGATCCCTTCTGCAGATGAAGTATTCCTTACAACGATGGAAGGAACATCAAATGCAGCTGCTTCCTTCATTACCAGCGGAGCATTATCATAAACTGAAGGAAAGATGAACAGATCTGCACATGCATAGAGGTGTTTCATGGTTGATCGTTCTGTTATCACCCCTGTGAACACCACATTTTCTGTAAGCCCATACTGACGCACCAATGTTTTCATCTCTTTGACTGCATACCCTTCTCCGGCAAAAATCATCTTGAATGATTCTTTCTTCTCTTTAAGGATCTTCAATGAATCAAGAATTGTACGGACATTTTTTTCCCACCTGTGCTGTCCAACAAAAAGCAGGATAAAATCATCATTTTTCGCCTTGATCTCTTCAAGTCCCTTGTTCCGGTACTTAAGGTATTTTCCTTTTTCCGGGATTTCGAAGTCGGTTCCATTAGGCATGATTTCAAACTCACCCGTGAACCCATATTCTTTCAGCGTCACACCTGTCGCCCGGTTCGGAACCCATACCACATCAACACTATTGTAAAAATCCATGGTCAGGGTCATCATGAATTCGACAAACATATCACCGGGTAATGCCTTCTTGAAATCGTCACGGTATTTTGTATGGAATGTTGCAACCAGCGGAATATTCAGTTTTCTTGAGAGCTTGAGCGCCAGTTGTCCACTGATGAACGGACAATGCGCATGAAGAATGTCAAAATTATTTTTTGACAGTTTTTTCTTAAATCTGAAATCAATCATGGGAAGCCCGACCCTGTAAGGATTCATGCCAGGTAACAGAACCGACTTGAACCGGATCACTTTATAATCGACGCGATCTTTGTAGTCATTAACAGCTGGGGCAACCAGGCTGGCTGTTCCATGTTTCAGGTTCATCCAGTAGGCATAATTATGAGCGGTCATCCCCACTCC
The DNA here is from genome assembly GCA_003142515.1 of Bacteroidales bacterium. GTDB lineage: Bacteria > Bacteroidota > Bacteroidia > Bacteroidales > FEN-979 > FEN-979. Next base: position 10,648 of record PLMO01000055.1, on the reverse strand, counting down.
GTCCATGATCGGGAAATAGGAATCATTGAATTGGCACGAATTAATTGTCATGATGCTGGGTTTGTGGCAAAGGTACCTTTACACCAGCCCGTTGGCGTTAATAAAACGTTATGTTATTATTAAGTAAATGTGAATACCCGGAAGCGAGGCGAGGTAAAAAAGGAGCGGTATCAGGATGGGAAACCGCTATGAAATAAACGTCACTTTCGTCTTTGACCTTACAATGGCCCGTTTGAATGGAAATTTAGGGTAACCTGCGATCATCGATTCCACTACTTCATTTTCATTCCTTTAATGAGATATTTTTGCGACCTGTGAGAAATCAATCAGTATATCCGCCTTCCGTCATCATTTTCCTTAATAATGCTATTCTTAGTTGTTTAATTCGCAAGAAAATTCTATTTTTGCAGGCTCTAAAAAAGAAGGTTTACCGAAAAAGATCTATTTTATTTAAAATCAGAGTCTCATGCAGAATAAAGGTACTGTCAAATTTTTCGCAATCATTTTCGCATTGGTTTGTTTATTCCAGCTTTCCTTTTCATTTATAAGCTACCATTACCAGAGTAAAGCCGACAATTATTCAACGGCTCCGGTGGTAAGGCAAATGGCGATGAAACTTGCAAAGGGAAATTCATTGAAGCAGGAATTCCTCTTCGATTCCATCGTAAAATCAAGGCTCGAGTATTTCAACGATTCCATGGCTAACATTCCGGTGTTTAACATCCTGATCAAAAAATACACCCTGAAAGATATTCGTGAAAGGGAAATCAACCTGGGACTCGACTTAAAAGGCGGTATGAACGTAACCATGGATGTTTCGGTACCCGATATCATCCGTGCCTTATCCGGATACAGCCAGAACCCGATTTTTGTAAAATCCCTGCAGAGAGCGCTGGACAAAGAGAAGACCAGTACAGCCGACTTCGTTGACCTGTTTGCACAAGCCTTCAAAGAAACGGATCCTAATGCCAAACTTGCATCGATCTTCAATACAGTTGAATTAAAAGACAAGATCAATTACAATTCCACCAATGATGAGGTGATCAAGATCATCCGCGATGAAACCAATGGCGCTATCGATCGTACCTTTAATATCCTCCGTACCCGTATCGACCGTTTTGGAGTTACACAGCCCAACATCCAGAAACTGCAAACGGCCGGCCGTATCCTGATCGAGCTTCCCGGGATCAAAGAGCCGGATCGTGTCCGTAAACTTTTGCAGGGGACTGCCCAGCTCGAATTCTGGGAAACCTACCAGTTTCCTGATCTTGCTGCCTCCTTTAATGAAGCCGATAAAAAACTTGTTTCCATCCTTAGTACCGGAGCCGATACCACCAAAGCCGACAGCCTGAAGAAGGATACCACTAACCTTACTAAAACGGCAACAAAACTGCCTACACTGGCTGAAAAGAAAGAATCCGGCAAAGAAGAAACCGCAAAAAAAGGAACAGAAGCAAAGAAAGAAATTGCCAAGACCGATACCACGAAGAAAGAAAATGCCCTTCTGAAACAGCTTGGAAAAGACACTGCATCTAAAGCCCTTGATGCCAAACGTACCAAATCAATCGAAGAATCGGCCAAGAAGAACCCCTTATTCACTTACCTGAGACCTCCTATCTACCAGAATAAAGAAGGAAAGTACGAACAGGGTCAAACTGCCTTGGTGGGAAGTTCAATGATCAAAGATACCTCCCGCGTGAACAACCTTATGCGGCTTGTAAAAAACATCTTCCCGAGAAATGTGAAATTTGCATGGATCGTTAAACCCAATGCTGAAAGGAAAGAAGTACTGGACCTGATTGCATTGAAAGTGACTTCCCGAGACGGCTCGCCGGCCCTGGGAGGAGATGTCATCAACAATGCCCGCCAGGATTATGACCAGAACGGACAGGTTGAAGTCTCGATGTCGATGAACGGCGAAGGCGCCCGAATCTGGAAAAGGTTAACCGGCGATAACATCGGAAAACAGATTGCAATTGTTCTAGATGGCTATGTTTATTCCTATCCGGTTGTAAAAGGCGAAATCCCCAATGGTTCTTCATCCATCAGCGGGGGTAGCATGACCGTTGAAGAAGCGCAGGACCTTGCCAATATCCTGAAAGCCGGTAAACTACCAGCCCCGGCAAGGATCGTGGCAGAAGAAGAAGTTGGTCCCTCACTCGGAAGGGAATCCATCAATGCCGGTCTTATCTCCTTCATCATCGCATTTATCGGTGTATTGTTGTACATGTCGCTCTATTATAATGGTGCAGGACATGTTGCCGACATCGCACTTTTTGCAAACGTATTTTTCCTCTTTGGCGTTCTCGCTTCCATCGGCGCTGTTCTTACCCTCCCCGGTATCGCCGGTGTCGTATTGACACTCGCTATGGCTGTCGACTCGAACGTGATCATCTATGAACGAATGCGGGAAGAAATACGAGCGGGGAAAGGCCTTCGTCTCGTGGTCAAAGATGGTTTCCACCATGCACTATCCGCTATTATCGACGGCCACGTTACCACGATCCTTACCGGTATAGTNNATCGGTTTGTTACTGTCGTTGTTCTCTTCCATCTTCATCGCACGTCTTTGTTTTGAATTCATGCTCGACCGCAACATGAACATCACGGTTGGGAATAAATATACAATAAATGCTTTCCAACACACACATATCGACTTTATCGGACTCAGGAAGAAGATGTACATCCTTTCACTGTGTATCATAGTCCCGGGCATCATCAGTATTTTCATCCGCGGGTTGGATCCAGGACTTGATTTCACGGGTGGAAGAAGCTATATTGTTCGTTTTGATCAGAATGTTTCTACCAACAAATTGCGTGAATCCCTCAGCAAGGTTCTTGGTGAAGCGCCGGAAGTGAAGACCTTTGGTCCAAGGACCCAGGTGAAGATCACTACCAAATTCATGATCAATGAAAGGAGTCAGAAATCCGATTCGATCGTGAATGCACGGATCTTTGAAGGTGTTAAAGGATCCTATGTAAAACCGATAACTTTGGCTGATTACAAGTCGAACGATGCCAAGAAGATCATCGGGGAGCTCAGCCACCAGCGGGTTGATCCGACTATTTCCTATGCCCTGATCTGGCAGGCGGTGTTTGCTGTATTCTTTGCCCTGATCATCATCTTTATATACATTGCCATCCGGTTCAAGAACTGGCAATATGGACTGGGAGGTGTGGTCTCACTTTTCCATGACACGCTCGTCATCATTACAGCATTTACTCTTCTCCATGGCATCATGCCTTTCGGGATGGAAATCGACCAGTCATTTATCGCTGCCCTTCTTACCATCATCGGTTATTCCATTATGGATACGGTTATCATCTTCGACAGGATCCGTGAATATACTCACCTCTATCCCAAAAGAGATCTTGCAAACAATATCAACGCCGCTATCAACAGTACGTTAGGTCGAACCATCAACACCTCAGGGATCACCCTGGTGACCTTGATCGTGATCTTCATGTTCGGCGGTGAAGTATTGAGAGGGTTTATGTTCGCATTGCTGATCGGGGTTGTTTCGGGAACCTATTCTTCCGTATTTAATGCCACGCCAATTGCGTATGATGTGATCATGTGGAAAAAAAGAAGGAAGGAAGCAAAAGAATTGGCTTTGAAAAGATAAGGAGATTAGGTCCTTCATTCCTATTTGAAAAAAGAAACTGTCTCAGATGTGAGGCGGTTTTTTTTTCTGATATTATTCGATTTTCGCTTATTTTTGAACTCAGAATCAAACTATGTCAACACTAAAAATACTGGGGGTAGATGATAAACCCTGGATCAGCAAGGATGTCAACAATATTCCCGATAAATGCAGTATCTTTATTGTTTCACTTCCAAAATGAAAAGTCATGATTGTAAAACATCTACCTCATAAGACCGTTGAACGGTTGAGCCAATACAGAAGGTCGCTATTGCTGATCTTATCAAAGGAAAAAACGCATGTCTTCTCGCATGATATCGCCCAGATGCTTCACATAACACCGGTACAGGTGAGGCGTGACTTAATGCTGATCGGTTATTCAGGGAACCTACGAAAAGGATATGATATCAAAGAGCTGATCGATATGATCGGGAACATCATCGATACCGAGAAAGGACAAAAAGTTGCGGTTGTTGGCATTGGAAACCTGGGAAAAGCCTTTATCAGCTACTTTAAAGGAAAACGTACCAAGTTGACCATTGTGGCGGCATTCGACATCAACCCGGATAAAATTGACCGGATCTATGACGGGGTGCCCTGTTACAATATCAACCGGATCACAGAGATCATGAAGAAAGAAAGCATCACCATTGGGATCATCACCGTGCCTGCCGATCAAGCTCCTGCCATTGCAGAAACGCTTGTCCTTGCAGGCGCCAAGGGAATACTGAACTATTCCCCGAAACCGTT
>PLMO01000055.1:0-6218 GCA_003142515.1 Bacteroidales bacterium | reverse complement strand
GTCAATATCGCGCACAAGGTAATCCTTCAGCGTTTAAAGAAACTTGCCGTCGAGACCGGGGGTGAAACAGTTCTGATCACCTTCCATCCTCACCCGCGGAAAGTATTGTATCCCGATACGGCCGGGAAAGATCTTTACCTGATCAATTCCCAGCGGGAAAAGATAGAACTACTGCAGAAAGCCGGGCTGGACAACCTGATCATCGTGGATTTCACCGTCGAATTTTCCAAGATCACTTCAGTCGATTTTGTAAAGAATATTCTGCTGAACAAGATACATACGCGTAAGATCGTTATCGGTTTCAACCATCATTTCGGCCATAACCGGGAAGGCGACAACGAATCCCTGAGGCAATTGGGAATCGAATACGGATTTGATGTGGAGGAGATCCCGGAACAGGATATCCAGAATGAATTGGTCAGTTCAACCAAGATCAGGAAAGCATTGCTGGAAGGGAATATTCAAAAAGCCAATGCCTACCTTGACTACCATTATATCATCATGGGTCTGATCCAGGAAGTCAACCCCAGGCTTAGGGAGATTGGTTTTCCCAGCTTCAGAATTAAAATCGAAGAAGAAAGCAAATTGTTACCGCCAAACGGAGTTTATGCGGTCAGTGTGGTGGATGATGATCGCACTTTCCGCGGGATGTGTTTTATCAAGAAACGCGGACAATCATCCATCGAAGCCGTGGTGGATTTCTATTTGTTTGATACGCCGGAAGCACTCTCCGGATCGAGTGCAACGATTTATTTCCATAAATTCATCAGGGAAGAAAAACCCTTTCATACACCTGAAGAAATGCAGAAACAATTGCAAATCGACCGGGCAAATGTGGATGAACTGATATTCTGAACCATGCAGATCGACATCCTGACATTATTCCCCGACATGTTTGAAGGCCCGTTCAGCCAATCCATCCTGAAACGCGCGAAAGAGAAAGGTTTGGTAACGATCTGCCTTCACAACATCCGTGATTATTCGACGACAAAACATAAAACCGTTGATGATTATCCTTTCGGCGGTGGAGCCGGTATGGTGATGATGATCGAGCCTGTTGCCCGTTGCATCGAAAGACTGAAGGAAAGAACAAATTACGATGAGGTGATCTATATGAGCCCCGACGGGGAACTACTCACCCAGAAAGTAGCCAACCGGATTTCAGGCCTGAAAAATATCATCCTTCTCTGCGGCCACTACAAGGGAATCGACGAACGCATACGGGAACATCTCATAACCCGGGAGATCTCAATCGGGAATTATGTCCTCTCAGGTGGTGAACTGGCAGCCGCTGTGCTTACTGATGCCGTGGTAAGGTTAATGCCCGGCGTTCTGAATGATGAGACTTCGGCATTATCCGATTCCTTCCAGGATGATCTCATTTCGCCCCCGGTTTATACACGGCCTTCCGATTTCCATGGATGGAAGATTCCCGATGTTTTGCTTTCCGGTAATGAAAAAGAGATCGTAAAGTGGAAACATGAACGATCCGTTGAACGCACACGCCAGCGCAGACCCGATCTGCTGAACGATGCCGGGTTCTAAGGGTTCCTGATCTATATACGGATAATAAGGCCTGATTTGATCCCCGGCAGGAATCGTTTTCCGGAGAAACTTTTTCAGATCACGTGTTTGCGAGTTAAGAAATTTACTATATTTGCACTCTTTTAAGTGAGAACCCTCATATATTAATTGTTGAAGTTATGAATCGCGCAGAGACCATTAAGTTTGTAGAAGAATCATTCATTCCGAAGAAAGAAAACCCTGTTTTCAAAGCTGGTGATACCATCACCGTTCAATATAAGATCAAAGAAGGAAACAAGGAACGTATTCAGAACTTCCAGGGGGTTGTCTTGCAGCGTTCAGGAAAAGGTGCAAATGAAACATTTACAGTACGAAAAATATCTGGAAATGTGGGTGTTGAAAGGATTTTTCCTATGTCATCTCCCTTTATTGAGAAGATTGAAGTTAATAAAAAAGGTGTTGTAAGAAGAGCCAGGATATTTTACCTCCGGGGGTTACGTGGGAAGAAAGCCCGTATCCGGGAAGAAAGAGTTTAATAAAAAACCCGCCGCTGGCGGGTTTTTTATTTTAATTCATCACCAGGTTTACAAAACCTGTTTCCCTTGTCTTTAAAACAGCTAATGCGCTGGAATAATTCAGAAGGTTCCTGATCACCTGTTCGCTGGGGGAAACACCGTTTCTTTCCATTTTTTTCCTTAATTGATGTTTCCGGGATCTCGCTCCGGATTTGTGTTTGGAAGAATACGACGGGATTGGATAGAGGGTTAAAGTTTTCTTCATAGGCAAAATACAGCTTTATGTTATTTCATTATCTGAATAACGGATAAAAAACCGCCATATTTTACCAGTGAAAAAAAATATTTCAGAAAAGGGAAAACCGCTTACACCAGAGAAGAAAAGGACTACTTGATTGTCAAAGCAAGTATCAACAAAGCAAACAGATGTTAAAAACGAAAGTGAATCCTTTACACCGAGAGGATGATGTTTTTTTCGTCCACCAGTTTCCTTAAGTTGATCAGTGCATAGCGCATACGGCCGAGGGCAGTATTGATGCTTACGTTCGTCACTTCTGCAATGTCCTTGAAACTCATGTCGCCATAATGCCTCATAATCAGGACTTCCTTTTGTTCTTTTGGAAGGTAGTCTATGAGTTTTTTCACATCCTTATGGATCTGTTCGGTTATAATCCTCTCTTCAATCGATTCGACAGGAATGCGAACCTTCTCGAAAATGTCAAAATCATCACGGTTCTCGATAGTGGGAATCCGTTTTGATTTCCGGAAATGGTCGATGATGAGGTTATGTGCGATCCGCATCGCCCATTGGATGAATTTCCCTTCTTCTTTGTAGGAACCAGAACGGATGGTATTGATTACTTTGATAAAAGTATCCTGGAAAAGATCTTCTGCAAGCTCTTTTTCTTTAACAATCATAAGAATATATGCAAAGATGCGATTCTTATGACGATGGATCAGTTTCTCTAAGCTGGATTGGTTTCCGGCTAAGTATCTACCAATCAGTTCCTGGTCGGTGACTGGTTGGGCGTTCATGATGCCTCCTTTTTTTAGTCAAAAAAGGGTAGATATTTTCTCTATAGCCGTTCTCCTATGGTTTTGTATGCGAAATTACGAAGTTTCGCAGGGATTTTACATTTATACCTCGCAAAAATAAACAAAAAAAAGATAAAAGCAAATTTTCTGCCTAATTTTGCAAACTTTCTTTGCATGATTAACTAAAATGATCAAAAACGTTGACTTACTCGACCCGAAAGATTTTATCATTATTAAAGGCGCAAGGGTCAATAACCTCAAGAATATTTCGCTTGCAATTCCCCGGAACAAATTTGTTGTCATAACAGGTCTGTCGGGATCCGGAAAATCTTCACTGGCTTTCGATACCTTGTTTGCCGATGGTCAGCGCCGGTATGTTGAAAGCCTTTCCGCTTATGCACGTCAGTTTCTCGGGCGAATGAGCAAACCGGATGTGGATTACATTAAAGGCATCTCCCCTGCCATTGCAATCCAACAAAAGGTCAATACATCGAATCCCCGGTCCACGGTCGGAACTTCCACAGAAGTTTATGAATACCTGAAACTGCTGTTTGCCCGCATAGGCAAGACCTATTCTCCCGTTTCGGGGAAACTTGTAAAGCGGGACACTGTTACCGATGTAGTCGATCATATCCTGGCTTTGCCGGATGAATCAAGAATCAGCATTTTCTCTCCCATCCCACTCTCTGATCACAATGGCGACCTGAAAGCGAAATGCAAGATCCTGCTTCAGCAGGGTTTTACAAGGATCATGCTGAACAATCAAATCTACCGGATCGATGAGATCGATTCCAAAATAAAATGTACCGGGGAAGAAATCTTCCTGCTCGTAGACCGGTTCCCGGTCCAAAAAACCGACAATGACCTGGCCGGCAGGATCGCTGATTCCGTTCAAACGGCTTATTACGAAAGTCACGGCTATTGCATGGTAGAGGTTGCAGAAGAAAAGCCAGTGCGCAAATCTTTTTCGAACCGCTTTGAAGCCGACGGCATCGACTTCGAGGAACCTTCGGCCAACCTGTTCACCTTCAACAATCCTTTCGGCGCCTGTAAAACCTGTGAAGGGTTTGGCACCGTGATCGGCATTGATGAAGACTTGGTGATCCCCAACAAGAATTTATCCATTTATGAGGAAGCGATTGCCTGCTGGCGGGGGGAAAAGATGAGCGAGTGGAAGAATGAACTAGTGATGAATGCTTATAAATTTGATTTTCCTATCCATAAACCCGTTCATGAATTGACTCCCACACAGAGAGAACTACTGTGGACCGGGAATAAATATTTTCATGGTCTGAAGGATTTTTTCGAATTCGTCGAAAGCCAGAATTACAAGGTGCAATACCGGGTGATGATTTCGCGTTACCGCGGGAAAACCCTTTGTCCCGAATGCAAAGGTACGCGGTTGCGGAAGGATGCCGGGTATGTGAAGGTGGGCGGAAAATCGATCAATAAGCTTGTACTGGCGCCAATCGGCGACCTGAAGGATTTCTTCTGCACGCTGAAATTATCGGAATTTGAGAAAAATGTTTCCAGGCGGCTATTGAAAGAGATCAACAAAAGGCTGGAAGTATTGACGGATGTGGGTCTTGGTTATCTAACGCTCAATCGTCTCTCCTCTACTCTATCCGGGGGCGAATCCCAGCGCATCAACCTTTCCACGGCACTTGGCAGTAACCTCACCGGGTCGATGTATATCCTCGACGAGCCCAGCATCGGCCTTCACCCGCGCGATACACAACGGCTCATACGGGTACTCCTGGGCCTGAGGGATCTTGGAAATACCGTCATTGTTGTCGAACACGATGAAGAGATCATCCGTGCCGCCGACCAGATCATTGATATCGGGCCCCTGGCAGGACATTACGGTGGAGAGATCATCTTCCAGGGAACCTTCGATGAAATTCTGAAAGATAAGGAAAGCCTGACCGGTAAATACCTCGACCACAGATTGAGTATTACTCTGCCCGCCCGCAGGAGGAAATGGAAGGAATTCATTGAAATCAAAGGCGCCCGGGAGAATAACCTGAAAAATTTCAATGTCAGGATCCCTCTGAACGTATTTACCGCCATATCCGGCGTAAGCGGATCGGGAAAAACTTCCCTGGTCAAGAAGATCCTCTATCCTTCCCTGAAGAAAATGTTCAATGGATACGCCGAACGGACAGGAAAATTCGATCAGCTGGCAGGAGATTACAATCGTATCGGCTCCGTTGAATTAGTCGACCAAAACCCCATCGGAAGATCATCACGGTCAAACCCTGCTACCTATATCAAAGCCTTCGATGAGATCCGGAACCTCTTTGCCGACCAGCAACTTTCACGGGTCAGAGGATATAAACCAGGGTACTTTTCATTCAATATCCAGGGCGGGCGATGCGAGGAATGTGAAGGAGAAGGGGTTGTTAAAATTGAGATGCAGTTCATGGCCGATCTATACCTGACCTGCGATAGCTGCAAGGGAAAAAGGTATAAGGAAGAAGTTCTCGATGTGAAATATCACGAGAAGACCATCGTCGATATACTCGAACTGACCATCGATGAAGCTATGGATTTTTTCAGCAACAAAAACAAACCTTCGGCGCATGAAAAAAGGATCCTGGCAAGGCTGAAACCCTTGCAGGATGTGGGTCTGGGATACCTTCGCCTGGGGCAATCATCGAGTACGCTCAGCGGCGGCGAGGCCCAACGCATCAAGCTGGCATTCTTTCTAACCAAAGGAACCAATGAGAAACCTACACTTTTTATCTTCGATGAACCTACTACGGGCCTGCACTTCCACGATATACACAAACTACTGATCGCCTTTGAATCGCTCATCAGCAATGGGCATTCCGTTCTTGTCATCGAGCATAACCTCGATGTCATCAAATCTGCCGATTGGGTGATCGACCTGGGTAAAGAAGGAGGAGAAGAAGGTGGAAATGTTGTTTTTACGGGAACGCCGGAACAACTTGCAGCATTCAGCGGATCCTATACCGGGGGGTATCTGAAAGAAAAATTAAAAATTAAAAATGAAAAATGAAAAGTATTAATCCTCTTGGCTGGCGCGCGTTTCTAACGCGTGCCTACAACAAAGGAATTAAAAAATTTTTCTTTGCGTCCTTTGCATGAAACTCTGCGACCTACTATATAACTCTTCTGTAT
>PLMO01000188.1 GCA_003142515.1 Bacteroidales bacterium | reverse complement strand
TTGGTCCTTATAATTTTACCTATGCCATCAACGGTGTTTCCCAACCAGCGATTAACAACTACAGCGGAGCTTCTCCTTACGTTTTCAACACCAACATACCAGGAACGTACACCTTGGTTTCGGTTTCAAATCCGGTTTGTCCTGGCTCAGGACCGGTTTCCGGGTCGGCAACGGTGATTGTTGATCTTCTACCCTTACCCACAATAACGGGTTCGGGGAGCGTTTGTGCCGGTACTTCTGGAGTGATCTATATAACACAAGCCGGGATGACCAATTATAGCTGGACCATTTCCCCTGGAGGAACTATTACATCGGGAGGCACAGGCAGCGATAATACGATAACCGTCACCTGGAATACAGCAGGCACTCAATCCGTTAGTATCAATTACACTGATCTCAAAGGATGTACGGCCGCTTCTGCCTTCGTTTTCCCGGTTACCGTCAATCCATTGCCGGTGCCGGTAATCACAGGGACAAATATTATTTGTGCAGGATCGACCGGAACGATATATTCTACACAAGCGGGAATGTCAGATTATAAATGGAACATTTCTGCCGGAGGAACGATCACTTCAGGAGGAACAAACATAGACAACACAGTGACCGTTACCTGGTATACTGCCGGGGCACAAACCGTTTCTGTGAACTACACCGATGCAAATAACTGCACCGCAACCGCCCCTGTGGGTTATCCAGTTACCGTTCATCCGCTACCTGTTCCGGCAATATCAGGTTTGGCCTTAGTCTGCGTGGGATCTATGGGTGTTATTTATTCCACCCAACCGGGAATGACCAATTACCAATGGACGGTTTCCGGCGGTGGGATGGTTACTGCCGGTGGAACCGCCACTAATAATTCAATCACGATCACGTGGAACACACCCGGCGCACAATCGGTTTCCGTCAACTATCATGATGCTAACGGATGCACTGCCGCGTCCTCAACGGTTTACCCTGTCACGGTGAACCCGATACCAGGGGTAGCGGGAATGATCACCGGAACAGCCGTTCTTTGTCAGGCATCAACAGGTATCGCTTATTCTGTCGGAGCCGTTTCCAGTGCCACCAGTTATACCTGGACACTCGTTCCCGGGACAGCAGGTGTCATTGCCGGAAATTCGAATTCCATCACGATTGACTGGTCGGCAGCCTTTTCGGGAACTGCAAGTCTGACTGTTAAAGGTGTGAACAATTGCGGAAACGGAGCCTCATCGCCAGCCTTCTCCATCCTGGTAAATCCCAAACCGTTCATCTCCTTTATAATGTGTACCGATTCCATCACTATTCCCACTGCGAGGATCATCCAGCTGAGAGAAGGGATCCCATCGGGCGGAACATATACTGGAGCAGGCGTTAATACCGCAACCGGAACTTTTAATCCTGCAGCCGCCGGGATCGGAGCCAATATCATCACCTATTCATATACTAATGTCAATAGCTGCGTTAATTCGGCATCCCGCATAATTACGGTGATAAATCCCGACTTGTTTGTCTGCGGAGGGAACCTGAAAGATGTTCGTGATAATAAACTGTATAATACTGTTCTGATCGGCGTCCAATGCTGGATGGCAGAAAGTTTCAATTACGGGACCGCGATTGTATCAACGCAGGACCAGTTTGATAATTGCACACCGGAAAAATATTGTTACGGTGATATTCCAGCAAACTGTACTAATTACGGAGGTTTTTACCAGTGGGATGAACTTATGGCCTATAGTGTTGTATCGGGATCCCAGGGCATCTGTCCCCCGGGTTGGCATGTGCCTGCGGAAGCTGAATGGACTCTCCTGTTCAGCAATTTTATCAATAACGGGTTTGCCGGATCAGCATTGAAGGCCACAGGGTATTCAGGTTTTAATGCACTGATTGAAGGTGTCAGTTTCTTCAACCACGGCTATAGTTTTAATAATTTTGCGGGATTTTACTGGTCGAGCGATTCCCATGGAGCATACAAAGCCTGGGCTCACGGGATGAACTCTTTCAACGCCAGTGTTTCCTTCTATCCGAGCAGCAGGTCAAATGCGTTTTCAGTAAGGTGTATCAAGGACTAATCTGCATTCCTGCATTCTGCATTCTAAATTCCTGCATTCTTGATTTTTTTCTACCTTTGCAAGATAAGAGGAACCTTGAAAAGCAACCTTTCCGTTGCAAAGTTGTCCGAAAGGAGTAATTATCTACTTTCTCTGGTTTAAAGTGATTTGACATCCCTGCTATTCATGTCAATAAAGAAAATATTATACTCATTTTTATTCATCAGGTTTTGCTTTGCATTATCAGCAATACTTACTGCCTCTTGCCTTTTCGGTGATAATGTTGATAATAATTTTACGGGAAATGAATTTAGAAGTCCCGTTGAATTCATATCAGATTCAGCCGGGTGTACATATTTTTCAAATGATTCCTTAAAACGCTTTGTAAGATTCGACCATACTGATGGCGCTTTCAATTACTATACCATCAGGCTGTCCATGTTCAACTCCTCCTCTGAACGAGGTTATTTTTATGAAGCGGCGAAGTCAGATGGAATTTATATGATGGATAAGAGTGAGTTTGACAAAGATTCCACTTTGTTTATGACGGGAAATACGGACAAAGTCAGAACGTTGCTTTTTCTTTGTGACCTTTATGAACGAACCCTGAATTCCCGGGAGCCTGTACCTTTTCCCGGATCAAGGCAAGTTCGACCAGCTATGAGCCCTCTTATTATGCCAACTTGCAATGGTGCCGAAGTCGCCTGTTCGAGTAATATTTATACTTTCCCGGCAGGAACAACGGGGACAGCTCCTCCACCGGTTCTTGGTTATCCGAATTATGGATGTCTTGGTTCTGAACCTTGCCCGGCATATTTTTATATGCAAGTCGGTGTAGCCGGCAGCATTGTTATCTCTATTCAGCAGAGCAATAATAATGATGTTGATTTTATCTGTTGGGGCCCCTTTACCAGTCTGACTGATGGTTGTGCATTCGGGCTGACGGGAACATGTAATGTACCCACACAGCCAGGTTGTTGTAATAACAATTCTCCAGGGTGTTTACTTTTCTATCCCCGGGGAAATATCACCGATTGCAGCTATTCACCCAATTCAACCGAAACCTGCCATATTCTGAATGCACAGGTTGGAGAGATGTATATTCTTTTAATTACGAATTACAGCCAGCAGCCGGGAACAATCACTTTTCAACAGACGGGTGGAACAGGTGTCACCAATTGTGATATTGTTATTCATTGTTCAATGATTGCAATAACTGCAAATCCCTCTGTCTGCGATGATCTGACCAATACCTTTTCCATCTCAGGAAATGTTGAATTCAGTAATCCGCCTTCCACCGGTACATTGACGATCACTGACAACACTGCTGTTCCTTCGGTATCACAAACATTTTCCCCTCCATTTGGCAGTCCTTTGCCATACGATTTAACAGGCATACCCTGCGACGGAGCTGATCATTTTTTAACTGCTGTTTTTTCCGACAGCACAAGCTGTATACTGACACAAAAATGCACTGCGCCTCCGGCAAGTTGTCCGCAAGCCCAGATCAGCGGGGGAGGAGAAATCTGCAACGATGGTACGAGTACGGTTCCTGTTAGTATAAGTCTCTTGGGAATAAGTCCGCTAAATTTTACCTATGCTATCAATGGCACACCCCAACCCGCAGTTAACAATTACAGCGGAGCCTCTCCATATATTATTAACACTGCCATCCCGGGAACATACACCCTTGTTTCGATTTCAAATTCGATTTGTGCCGGCCCCGGGCTGATTTCAGGATCCGCAACGGTGACTGTTCATCCCCTGCCTTTACCCACCATAACCGGTCCGGGAGTTGTTTGTGCAGGGTCCACCGGAAATATTTACTCAACCGAGCCCAGCAATTCGAATTACCAATGGACAGTTTCAGCCGGTGGAACCATTACATCAGGAGGTGGAGTTTCCGATCAAACGGTAACAGTTACCTGGAATGCCCCGGGAGCCCAGACTGTAAGTATCAATTACCATGACCCAAATGGTTGCACAGCTGCTTCACCTGCGAGTTATGCAGTAACCGTTAACCCTTTACCGGTAGTGACCATAGCAGGAAACACTTTAGTTTGCGCAGGGACCACCGGTTTGGTTTATACCACACAGGCCGGAATGAGCAATTACTTATGGAATGTTTCTGCTGGTGGGACTGTAACCGGAGGAGGATCGGCTGCAGACAACACCATAACTGTGACCTGGAGTACTGCGGGAGCCCAAACGGTTTCAGTAAATTATAAAGACCTGAATGGTTGCAGTGCAAATTCCCCGGCCATGTATGCCATTACCGTTAATCCTTTACCCGTGATCATCATTGACGGCCCGGTGGCAGCTTGTGCCGGATCTCCCGGAAATATTTATACCACCCTGCCGGGAATGACCAATTACCTGTGGAACGTTTCTACAGGAGGAACCATCACTTCAGGCGGATCCATCACGGATAACACGGTTACTGTTACCTGGAATACATCGGGACCCCGGACGGTAAGCCTCAACTACACCGATGCAAATTCCTGCACAGCCCTCGCACCCACTGTTTACCCGGTTACAGTTAACACTCTTCCCCTTCCCCTGATTTCAGGAGCTGCCGGCATGTGCGTTAACACCTCCGGAACCTATACAACTGCAGCAGGAATGACCGGTTACACCTGGACGGTTACTGCCGGTGGCACTATCACATCCGGTGGCGGAACAAACACCGTCACGATCCTCTGGATTGCAAACGGCCTGCAAACCATTACCCTTAGTTATACCGATGGTAACGGATGCACTCCTGCCACACCTTCTACCTTTAATGTCACCGTGAATACCTTGCCGGTTCCCAGTCTCAACGGCCCTGCCAGTGTCTGTACAGGATCTACCACCACTTACACTTCCGACCTGGGAATGAACAATTATTCCTGGACCGTTTCCGCAGGAGGTACGATCACCGCCGGTGGTAGTTCCACCGATGCTTCCGTCACGGTTTTATGGACCGCATTGGGCGCTCAGACTGTGAGTGTCAATTATTCCATGGGAACCGGATGCACTGGTTCAAGTCCGACATCGGTGAATGTCAATGTGAAACCCAGGCCGGCAGTGACGAATGCTGCAAATTCCACGATTTGTTCCGGCATTACCACCAACATCTCATTACTCGCCTCACTTCCCTTAACCACTTTCTCATGGACGGCTACAGGAAGCTCAGTAAATGTCACCGGGCAAAGCAATTCCGGAGGACCGGTTATTTCACAGCCACTGACCAATTTGGGATTTAATATTGAAACCGTTGATTATGCCGTGACGCCCAGCCTGAACGGCTGCGATGGCCCCATAGCACATTTTATCGTTACCGTTGACCCGGTGGCCGATGCTTATTTTAATCCGAACGGGCAGACTTTCTGTTCGGGAGGAACCAGCAGCATCTCCATTTTATCCCATGTCGTCAGCGCCATATTTTCCTGGACTGCCGTTGGGAGTTCAGGCAATATCCTCGGTTTTGGCCCCGGAAACATCCCTTCCATCGCCCAGACCCTGACCAACATAGGAACAGCACCTGGATTCGTAACCTATACCATCTCTCCATCTTTCAACAGTTGCCCGGGAACTCCTAATCAGGTGGTTGTAACAGTGAACCCCTTACCCGGTGTGACGTATACCATTTGTAACGATGTGATCACCACCACGGCAGCACAACCCTTCAGACTCAAGGGAGGTTTGCCCCTTGGCGGTAAATATTCAGGAAACGGGGTAAACACAGGGATTTTCTATCCTTCCATCGCCGGAATCGGGAATAATACTATCACTTATTCCTATCCCAATACCTGGGGATGTACCGCCAATGCCACACAGGTGATCTCTGTTATCGACCCTCCGGTGTTTCTGTGTGATAATACCATGACCGATATACGGGACAGCAAACAATACCCGACGGTGAAAATAGGCACCCAGTGCTGGATGACAGAGAACCTCAACTACGGAACTTTCATCCTCTCTACCCAGATGCAGCGCGACAATTGTATTTCAGAGAAATACTGTTACAATGACATCCTGACGAATTGTACTTCTTATGGCGGATTGTATCAATGGGATAAGCTGATGCAATATGATGATGTCGCTGCAGCGCAGGGTTTCTGTCCTCCCGGATGGCATGTGCCCACCGAAAATGAATGGAACACGTTGTTTAATTTTTATATCAGTAACGGTTTTGCAGGATCTCCTTTGAAGTATACAGGATATTCAGGGTTCAACGCTTTTCTGAGTGGCACCCGGTTCAACAATGCCAAATGGAACTTCAGCAATTTTGCCGTAATGTTATGGTCATCAACAAAAGAAGGTAACGGTAAAGCCTGGGCACATGGGATGAATTCGTTTAATCCCAGTGTATCGTACTATCCCAGTAGCCGGTCAAATGCGTTTTCAGTAAGATGTATCATGGACTAATCGACAATCCTGCATTCTGCATTCAGCTTTCTGAATTCCTTCTATGTTATCAATTTCCATAGGATTTACTAATTTTGGAAAGTGAAGACCAGTAATTGTTTCATTTTTCTCATTCTCCTGTTATTTTCTTGTAACAGGGAGCAGGAGGCAAATCGTTTTACCATCCACGGACAGTTTTCAAATTCAAGGAGGGAAAAGATCGTGCTTTGTGAAATGGATTTAAAAGAAGTCATCTCCCTTGATTCTTCCAATATCGGCAACGACGGGAAAATCAACTTCTCTCATAAGCCTGATCAGCCGGGATTTTACTTCTTGACGTTTCCTGGAGGAAGGCGGATCATCCTTCTTATGAAAAGAGGAGAAAACCTTCTTCTAAAAGGGGATCTGAAAGAACCATCTTCGGATTTTACACTCTCAGGTTCGGAAGGTTCGGAATTACTTGAAGGCTTCTTCCATGCAACCCTGAAAAACAAAATCAGAATCGATTCCGTAAAAAGAGCACTACTCAGCAAGGAAGGTTCCGAAGATTTTCTCAGGTTCAGCATGACTGCAGATTCTCTGTTTTTCAGGATATCCGGTGATCAGAAAAAGCTGGAGAAGGAATTCATTGACCGAAACCCTCAGTCACTGGCCTCCCTCATCGTCCTGAATTATTCGTTCGGCCCAAAGCCGGTGTTGACCATGGAAGAGGACCTTTCTTATTACCAGAAACTGACAGGCCTATACCGCATCTATCCAAAAAACAAACATGTCCTCTTTCATCTGGCCAGGGTAAGCCTGTTCATGAATAATCTCAAAAACCCAAAAAATTGAATTCCGTGATCAAAACGGAAATATTTGTAAGTTTGGCTGAAATTTAAAAAATGCAAAAGAAAATCTATTTCGCATCTGATTTTCATTTTGGCATTCCTGACCGGAAGGGAAGCTTAGAAAGGGAAAATTTATTCACCGCCTGGCTTGAAACGGTCAGAAAGGATGCCTCCGAGATCTACCTGATGGGGGATCTTTTCGACTTCTGGTTTGAATACAAAACGGTGATTCCCCGTGGTTATGTGCGATTGCTGGGGAAACTTGCCGAGATCACCGATTCGGGCGTGAAAGTTCATCTTTTCAGGGGAAATCATGATATGTGGGCATTCGATTACCTCAACCAGGAGCTTCATATTGAAATCCACCGCGATCCGGAATTTAAAGAATTTAACGGGAAAGTTTTTTACCTGGCTCATGGCGACGGATTGGGCCCCGGCGATCACGGGTATAAATTTATCAAAAAAGTTTTTCAGAACCGGTTCAATCAATGGTTATTCCGATGGATCCATCCCGACCTTGGGATCCATATCGCCTTATTCTGGTCGAAGCAAAGCCGGTTTGCAAGCCTTGTTAAAGAAGAAAAAATCGAGCGGGATAAAACTTTTATCGAATCCCGGCTGTCCTTTCATTCGAAGAAAATCCTGGAATCCAATCCTGAAGTGGATTATTTTATATACGGACACTGGCATTTCCCATCGGATGAGCCGCTGTCGGAGAAATCCCGGCAGATCACCCTGGGGGACTGGCTGACCAATTTCACTTACGGGGTTTTTGACGGAGATCAGTTTCAATTGCTAAAATACCACTAACCGCATCATCTGAACATAAAAAAAGCTGCCTTATTTCAAGACAGCTTGGTTTCTTTTGGAAGCACTTTAGCGTTATGCCGGGTGAATCGCTTCAACAGGGCATACATCTGCGCATGCGCCACAATCTGTGCAAACATCAGGGACAATTACGTAAATGTCGCCTTCCTTGATTGCTTCAACGGGGCATTCATCAATGCAGGTTCCGCAAGCAGTGCAATCTTCATTAATTATATAAGCCATGATTCATCTGATTTTATAGTCTGCAATAGACAGACAAGGTTAATAGATCGCGTTTGTCCAACAAAGATACAAATTTTTAGATTACCAAATTTTTGGGGTGATTTCTGGATGCTGGATGCTGGATGGAGTGACCTGGAATTTAACATCAATGCTTTCTTCTAACGGCAGTAATAAACCGATTAATTTTCCTGCCTAATTCCTCTAGCCTTCTTAAATATTGTTCGTATTTTTCTTCATCTGTTAAAGATTTTGTAAGAAAAAGTGTTTTCAAAAAACAACAAAACCTCTGTGGTTCTTCGTGTCTTCTCAGTGAACCTCTGTGTAACAAATCCAGTCCGGTACCGAATTGGAATTACACAGAGTCACTCAGAGGATTCACAGAGTTCCACAGAGAACAAATTCACCAATTCGCCAGTTCGCCAACAAGAATAAAATCATCCCTACGGGGTTCTTATTGGTTTTACGAATTTCCTTGCCAGAAAAATGTCACCCCTACGTTTTTTTACCGCCAGCTCTCCAATTCATTAATACCCATAACCGAATACCCAATACCCATTCATCCAGCATCGAGTATCCAGCATTAAGCATCCAGAGAAAAAAAACCTCTCTCCTGCTGACCGTCCCACCGAAATTGGTAACTTTGCACTGCGAAAATCAATTGTATTATGGCTAAGAAAAAAAGAAATGTTGTTGAGAAGGAGTCGGTAGTTGTTAAGTTTGTTGGCGATTCCGGCGACGGTATGCAACTTACCGGTGATATGTTTTCGGAGGTAGCTGCGCTGGAAGGTAACGACCTTGCTACATTCCCCGATTTCCCTGCAGAGATCCGTGCCCCGCAGAACACCATTGCCGGTGTTTCCGGGTTCCAGATGCACATGGGCAGTTCTAAGATCTTCACCACCGGCGACCTGGTGGATGTACTGGTTGCAATGAATCCTGCTTCCTTAAAGTCTAACCTCAAATGGGTTAAAAAAGGAGCTACCATTCTGATCGATACCGATGCTTTTGATCCAAAGACAATAGAAAAAGCAGGGTACAAACAAGATCCGCTGCAGGATCATTCCGTCGACAGTTTCAACATGATCAAAGCCCCAATGACCACCCTCACCAAGGAATGTCTGAAAGACCGGGGAATCGACAATAAAACTGCTGAACGAAGCAAGAACATGTTCGCCCTCGGCATGTTGTTTTATATTTTCAACCGCGACCTGAAATCCTCTTTCACTTATTTTGAAAAGAGATTCAAGAAAAAACCGGAAATTGTCGAAATCAATAAAATTGTGCTCCAGGCAGGATATAATTATGCTGAAACCATCGAAGCCCTTGAATCGGTGATCCAGGTGTCTCCAGCAAAGATGGAGAAAGGCCGTTACCGTAATATTACAGGGAATGTTGCTACAGCATGGGGCTTGCTGGCTGCATCAGAAAAATCCGGGCGACCGCTTTTCCTTGGCTCCTACCCCATCACACCTGCTACGGAAATCCTGATGGAACTTGCAAAGCACAAATCATTAGGCGCAAAGGTTTTCCAGGCCGAAGATGAGATCGCCGGTATCTGTTCCGCCATCGGGGCAAGCTATACCGGTTCACTGGCATGCACCAGCACCTCCGGGCCAGGTCTTTCATTGAAGTGCGAAGCCATCGGGTTGGCAGTCATGACTGAACTCCCGCTTGTGATCGTTGATGTTCAACGCGGAGGGCCATCCACCGGGTTGCCTACCAAATCGGAGCAATCGGATCTTTACCAGGCATTGTTTGGAAGGAACGGGGAATGTCCCGTGATCGTGATCGCCGCCTCAACTTCAGAAAACTGTTTCAATTATGCTTATGAGGCCGCAAAGCTCTCAATGGAACACATGACTCCCTGTATCCTGCTTACAGACGGATATCTCGGTTTTGGTTCAGCGCTCTTTAAGATCCCGAAGATGGCCGACATGCCACCCATCAATCCTCCCATTGCAGAAGCCAATGACCCCGATTTTAAACCCTACCGGAGAGACCCGGAAACGCTGGTGCGCCAATGGGCCATCCCGGGAACAGAAGGTTTGCGTCACCGGATCGGAGGACTGGAGAAAGAAGACATCATCGGAACTGTTTCTATGGACCCGGTCAATCACCAGAAAATGGTGGATCTCAGGAATGCAAAGGTGGACAAGATTGCTGATTTCATTCCTTTGCAGGAAGTGGACGGCGATCCTTCCGGGAAACTGCTGGTTGTAAGCTGGGGGGGCACCTTTGGCGCCGTTCATTCAGCCGTAAAAGAAGTACAGGACAAAGGCAGGAAAGTCAGCCATGCACATTTCAACTACATCATGCCACTGCCAAAAAATACAGGTGAGATATTTTCAGGATTTAAGAATATCCTCGTCTGCGAACTCAACAGCGGACAATTTGTCAATTACCTGAGAATGCGACATCCCAAACACGATTATTACCAGTTTAATAAAGTTCAGGGATTGCCTTTCATGATCAACGAATTAACCGATAAGTTTAACCAACTTCTGGAGGAAAAGTAATATGGATTTTGTAAATATGACTGTTGAACGGTCGAACGTTCAGCTGACCAAAGCAGATTTTGAAAGCGACCAGATGGTAAAATGGTGTCCCGGTTGTGGTGCACATGCCATTCTCAGCGCAGTGGAACGTGTTTTCCCGAAGATCGGTTACCGGAAAGAGAATTTCTGTATGGTTTCCGGAATCGGTTGTTCCTCTCGTTTCCCTTATTACGTGAACACCTATGGTATACACGGGATCCACGGACGTGCTGCCGCCATCGGGACCGGCGTGAAAATCGCGAACCCGAAACTCAGTACCTGGATCGCAACCGGCGACGGGGATTCGCTTGCCATTGGCGGGAATCATTTCATCCATATTATCCGCCGGAATGTCGACGTAAATATCTTGTTGTTCAACAACCAGATCTATGGTCTGACCAAGGGACAATATTCTCCGACAACGCCGATGGGAAAAGTAACCAAGACTTCACCCCAGGGAACGATCGAGCATCCCTTCAACATCGGTGAACTTGTGATGGGCGCCCAGGGAACTTTTTTTGCAAGGGTTCCGGATAATAACATCAACCTGATGACGGAAGCCATGTTTGAAGCTGCAAAGCACGACGGAACTTCAATCATTGAGATCATGCAGAACTGCATCATATATGCAGATAAAGCCCATGCAGATGTAACCGGGAAAGAAGTGAAAGATGAGAACATGCTGGTGCTCAAGAACGGAGAACCCATGTTGTTCGGCAAAGACCATAAAAAAGGACTCCGGCTGAACGGCACCCGCTTAGAGGTAGTAGAGATTGGAAAAAAGGGCATCACCGTTGACGATATTCTGATTCATGATCAGTATGACCAGGATCCCGGTATTCACACCATGCTGGCAAAGCTGGCGCCACCAATTTTCCCGATGGTATTCGGGGTGATCCGATCGGCTATGTTCCCTACTTATGATGACCTTGTTGAGGAACAAATCAAGTTTGCCAAGGACACTTCCAAGATCAAGTGCGTGGATGATCTTTTGAATTCCGGAGATACCTGGGAGATCAGTTAGTATTTGCAATACTTATCAGCGGGGTTCGCTTTACTGACATTGATACATCATAACAATAGAGGTAGGACCTTGTGATGAATAATTATCAATTTGTGTGTATTCCGTAGGATAGCCGGATTCATTATATTTCGAATAGATGAAGGTGGTAAGTACATTCGTGCTGTCTGCATATTTCGCCTTCGTCATGTTGTTTTCCGACCAGAAATAGAAAGCATCAGGCGGCATCCCCATCGCTTTGTAGAAATTTTTCATCGAATCGTACGAAATGTCAATGGTAACACTAAATACATTTCCATAGCCTGTTCTCTCAAAAAGCGTGTATCGTGTAACATTGTTCCCGGTATAACTATAAATGATCGAATCAACCTTCGAAAAAGCTGTATTCATTGTTGACCGGGCCAGGGTATGAATAACCTGGTTGGATGAGTTATAAAAGTAATCCGTTTTTGTTGACAAAAGGGTCGTCCCTGTCCTGTTGTGTTCTAATGTGTTTTTCAATTTATTGGATCCATCAAAAAAATAAAATACCGTATCCGAAAAATTAACATTGCTGTTGAACCAGGCGTACTGCAAAATATCTCCCAGGTATTTATATTGTGTTCCAATACTTGTATCACCTAATAATTGAGAGCTGGTACTCTTTGTGTATAAGAGATTACCGGAACTATTATAATAAAACCAGGCAAATGATGAATAGCCGGTCTGTGTACTGGACATTGTAAGGATTTTGCAGGTTTTTCCATCAAGGACAGGAGTACTATTGTCAGATCCTGATTTTTTACAAGCAATCATTACAACAAGGAGGCTAAGCAGGAAAAGGGAAAGTTTTTTCATTTTAGTTGAGCTTTCAATTTATTAATAGTTTGGCTTTGGGTGGTCAGCACGTTAGCTTTCACAAACCGGTGTTGTTTTTAAACTTTCCCATAACGCCCGTGGTGAGTTCAAGGATTCTGCAGATTTTGTTTTTGTCTTCTTTTTTCCAACAAATGGTCAACGCTGAATATGCCGGAACCCTTAGCTGAAATGAACAAAAACAGGAAACAATAAATCATTGCCAGCTCGCCAAAGTTTACGAATGGGAGGATTGCGTGTAATCCGTGGAATGACCAGTAAGCATAAGCCATCTCTCCGCAACAAATGAATGCTGCCCAACGGGTCCAAAGTCCGGTCATGACGAGAAGGCCTCCGAAGAACTCTATCGGACCTGCAATAAACACTATATAGGCCGGTATCTCATGTCCTGCCGGCGGGAAACCGAAAAGTTTTTGTGAACCGTGCCACAGGAAAAGAAATCCTGCAACGAGCCGAAGAATAGCATAGACCTGCGTCTCGTACTTTGACATAAACATTTTTGTTTTCATCTTTTTGGATTTTATTGGTAAAATCATTGTATTAATCGTTGCATTTTTGCTGAGCGGCATTTCAAATCCTATCACCTGAATTCGATCCTATTCATTTTAACATTATTTTTCCCCTTGCCAGGATTGTGTTATTATCATCAATCAAAGTTATGACATAAAGGCCACCTGGCAAACCAGAGCGGTCAAAAATTAATGGATCCGAATGAATCTCCCTGACATATACCTGTTGCCCGAGATTGTTATATGAAATATAGCGTAAACCGGATTGCTTGAAGCCTTCCAGCGAAATTTCAGCCTGTGTTTCCACCGGATTGGGATAAATTTTAAGTTCGGAGACACTTGATTTTACTATTTCTTTAACTGGAACAAGCTCACTGCAGTTGGATGCAAGTGGCGTTCCCCAGGTCTCTGATCCTTTTTTGTAATAAACCATCGTTTCTATCCATCCGATAGGCCATACCTCATATTCTTGATAGTATGTATAAGTATTTCCAAGCCCTTCTGAATAGTGATGAATGGTATATGATGGTTCAAAAGCATCTCCCCAACAATGTTCAAATCGGGAATAGCACCAGTTAATATATTCCTGTGTCTGTCGCCCTGGAAGCAGCATGTTCCTTTCAAAAGAAGGAGCATGATAGTATGGTCCTCCCTGAAATGTCTGTGGCAAATTCTGAATTATTGCGTTATTCCCCATTGTCAGAAAATTGTAGGATTCAAGAATAGTATCATAGGTGGTTTCAATGTTGGGCGGTGGGTAGGGTAGCCACATAATCTTGCAATATTCCATTGTATACTCTACGGAATCCATATTGCCAAAAACCTCTTTCGCAAGTACCTTTTTCATTGTGCCCCATGAAGGGCCAGTTCCGCCCCACCAATATCCCCACCAGTGAAACTCATCGCCAACATCAAAGTTGTAGACATCTTTCCAGGTAAGATTCTGGATACCCAAAGAGGGAATGGTTTTGCCGGCAATATAATAAACTGATGCATCATTTGTCTGGATATCCGGCATATAATAGAGATCGTATGTTTGGGAAATACCGTAATGCTGACTTAGTTTAATTGTTTTCTGATTTAAGAAATGTGAAATATTGTTGCCGTTAAGGTCCTTTGCCTGGAATGAGATTACTTTTACCTGGTCGGCTAAACCGAGAACAGTGTCCTGGGAAATATCCGTTATTTGCGCATCAATCCTGGAACCACCCGTCAGATTGCAGAATTTCCAGGTTTCATTTATTGCTGCCTGCGCTTTTATGGTCAATGTATCATGGTTCCAGTTGAAGAAGTAAAAAGTACCATCCTGCTTTTTATAAATCCTTCTTCCAAGAATAGAACCATTGGTGGTGTCATAACAGCCATTGATAAAGAAAGGCCGGATGGTACGGTAAGAGATAAAAATAGTATCATTATTACCGGTTAAATAAACGGAATCCTGCCGGTATGCCTTAATATTGCCGGAGCTGCCTTTAAAGAATGTAATCCCGGGTGTACAGATGTTCTGGTAATTCTGGGCATTCAGGATGCTGCCTGAGAAACAAAACAAAAGGATACAGAATTTTTTCATGGGTTTAAGTACTTGCGACATTTTAAGGTATCTAAGTTATTAAAATTCCTCGCATGCTTGCTCAGCAGGACCAACATGGATACTCTTTGCTGAGCGGCATTTGCAATGCCGCTCGGAATATCGGATAATTTGCAATTATCCTACAGTTCATTTAAACGTTCTCCAGGTTGATCCCACCCGAATGATATCCAATAATCCTTCCTGATCAGCATAAGTGCAAGCGCTTGAGTATTTATAATCTTCAGATTTTCTGACAATGCCAGCACGAACCGGATTTTCATGAATATAGTCAATTTTTGTTTGAATGAATTACCATAAACTTCGATGGCATGATTCTCATGCGTCCAAACCTGGAAATTTCCTTCTTTGTTTTGCCGTTTTGCTGCGTGCTGAAATAATCGCAGCATCCACTCTTTTCGACTGTCGCCTGATGTTGATATTAATTCTATGAATGCTTTACTGGTGAATTTTTTAAAGTCACGAATAGTGCCACTCAAATTATTTTCTTTGCTTCTTGCCAGCAAATGAATATGGTTCGACATAATGACCCAGGCAAATATTTCCAATCCCTTTTCCTGTTGACAATACTTGAAACTTTCAATAACAACATCTCTATATTTCGGATAAGTAAACAGATCAATCCAGAAAACCACCTGGAACGTTAAATAATATGCACTCGATTGATCCTTTATTTGATACCCGGTTGGCATAAAGTGGTAGGATTTTGTTTATTTTATTTCATTTTGATGTTTTGCAGAATTGAAATTACTTCTTTTTTCAGTTTCAATTGCAGAATTGCAAATTCTTCTTTTGTATATTTCTTTTTGCAGAATTACAAATTCTGCTATGTTCCGAGCGGCATTGCAAATGCCGCTCAGCGGGGGAATTAATTAATTTTATTTGCCTTTAAATTATATTTATTTGCGTTCACTTTATCATTAATTTTTTCATAAATCTTTGCTAAATTCAGACAAACCTCTTTATTTGTAGAATCCACCTGATATGCTTTATTGAAAAAATCCAGGGCCTTGTTAATTTCATTTTTACTATAATATATGACACCCAAATTTCTCAAAACAGCTAAATCCTTTGGTGAAATTGAATATGCTTTTAATATATATTCCAAGGATTTATCAATGTTTCCAATATATTGGCCATATATTACGCCCAATTCATTAATCGCAACCATATTTTTTGGATCTTTTAATAATAATTTATTTAAAACCACTATAGAAGAATCTATCTTGTTCGCTTCCTCATATACTTTTGCCAAATAAATATATAAACTATTATTTGTTGAATCAATTGTAATTAATTTCTGATAACTAATAATTGCTTCTGCATAATCTTTGTGATTTGCACTTTGTTGAGCGCAAAAGAGCCAGTTATTAGTTGCTTCATAATGTTTCGAATTGATTTTTAAAATGCCCTCGTAAACCTCCCTTGCTGTTTTATAATCCTCCAAATCAATTCTTGCTTTACCAAGTAACAGAAGGCTATTGGTATAATTTGGGTAAATTGAAATAGCTTTATTCAAATATTTAATTGCCTCTAAAGTCATTTTCCTCTTATTAATTAAATTCGTTTCCTTCTCTGCTATTTCGAGGATTTTACCACCTGCTGCAGCATTACACCTCGCACTATTTGCCGATACTTTTACATCTGTAATACATAGTATATAATCATTTTTCCAGTCGAAATTACGTCCTATTGTTTTTATTGAATATGCAACTAAAAGAATACCAATAAGTATTCCGGGCAAAATTTTAAATGAATTTATTTTAATTAACACAGGTAATTTTTCAATTATTAAAAATGCGATTAATAAGCAAAATCCCAACAATGGCGTAAACATAAACCGTTCATTCATAAAAGTACCTATTGGGAAAAATAAGTTTGAAGAAACTGAAAAAGTAATTCCGAAAAAGAGTATGCAATAAGCTATAAAATCTTTTTTTCTGATTCTCATAATTGCATAAACCGTCAATATCAAAAAAATAATCAATGGAAATATAGCCATGATATTGCTCATTTCTACAATTGGTACTTGTTTAGGATAATAATCATGGGTGAGCGGATGCGGGAATACAAGTAATAAAATGTATTTACCCCAAGTATAAAAAATTGTTGCATACTTTTGCATTTTGCTAGCTTCGAGAAAAGGATTGTTCAGTAATTCTGAACTTATATTATTATTCATTAAAAAACCCAAAACAGCAGTTCGAATAATAAGAAAAATGGTAGATGCTGCCAATAGACAACCAATGATTAAAAGATTTTTTTTAACAGAAGTATTCTTGAAAAAATAAATAGTAAGTGGAATAATTGCTACAAAAGTAATAGCATTTTCTTTTGACATCAGTGCCAGAAAAAAAACAAATGATGCCCACAATAGATTGAGCGGACGCGAATTTTGAATATATTTTAAAATAAAATACAAGGTACCGAAAGAACCTAATAAACTCATAATTTCATCTCTGCCTTTTATATTTGCTACGACCTCGGTATGTAATGGATGAGCTATAAATAGCATGGTCGCTATAAACGGAATGGTAAGATACCAGTGTTTACCACCCAGTGGGAGAAGCAGTTTAAGTAACTTATATACTAATAAACAAGTAAAGGCATATAGAAGAATATTAATCAAATGACCCATAAATGGATTAAGCCCGAAAAGCCCATATTCTTTAGCAAATGTTATATGTGAGAGGGGTCGATAACGACCACCAGCTACAAGGTTGCCCTGACTTCCAAAACCTTCTACAATAGATTCTTTTGTAAGAATATCACTGATTCCAGAAAATCCTTTTTTAGTGAATTGATTATTCGTTATCATCATACCGTCATCAACGGCATATTGATTGAAAAGTGAATTGGCATAAAGAATGAATGCAAAACCAAAAAGAAAACAAAGAGGCAGATAAAATTTATTGTTCTGCGATTTACCAGGCATTGCCAAATATGAAGAGTTCTCTTTTTTTTTATCAAAAGGGATACCTGATTTTTTATTCGATTTTTTATTAGGCATTTATTTATGATAGAAATTTTTTAACAAATAAAACAAAAATAATTTTTTCAGTTTCAATTGCAGAATTACAAATTCTGCTCTGTTCCGAGCGGCATTGCAAATGCCGCTCAGCGGGGGTGTCATAACAGCCATTGATAAAGAAAGGCCGGATGGTACGGTATGAGATGAAAATAGTATCATTGTTGCCCGGTAAATAGACGGAATCCTGCCGGTAGGCTTTAATATTTCCAGAACTGTTTTTATAAAATGTGATCCCGGGTGTACAGATGTTCTGGTAATTCTGGGCATTCAGGATGCTGCCTAAGAAACAAAACAATAGAAGTAAAATCTTTTTCATAGTGTCAAATTTTGAAATTCCTTCTTCATCCTTAAACCTCTAATACAAATATGCAAAAAAAATCAATTTATATTACACAAGGTAGCGGGAAATTATATTTTGATCGATAAAAGTTAGCAGACCGGGAATACGTACGCCTTAGGAAACGCGCGCAAGCTGATATTCCCGTGTGGCCGCTCTTCGCGAACTTTGCTTGAAACTCTGCGCCCTTTGCGGTTAAAAAAAAATCACAAAACCACAAAAGATTGAATATCGAATATTGAACAACGATTTTTGAATGATGGTCAATAAAGAAGAAAATCTACCTTTGTCCTATGCTTAAGGAATTCAAATCGTTTATAGCATCGGAGAAGCTGTTTGCGCCAGAGGACAGGATCCTCCTGGCTATCAGCGGGGGAATTGATTCGGTGGTGATGAGTGAATTGTTTCACCGGGGAGGATATTCATTTGGGATCGCACATTGTAATTTCGGGCTCAGGGGAAAGGAATCGGATGCGGATGAAGGGTTTGTGGAACAACTGGCAAAAGAAACCAAGGTGCCTTTTTTTTGCAAACGATTTTTAACTGCAAAGGAGTCAAAGGAGAAAAAGATTTCGATCCAGATGGCAGCACGGGAATTACGATACCAATGGTTCGAAGAACTCCTGGTAAAAGAAAAATATTCTTCCATCGCCACCGCGCATCACCTCGACGACCAGGTGGAGACGTTCTTCATCAACCTTCTGAGAAACACCGGCATTGCCGGATTTCATGGGATTCTTCCAAAACAAGGCAATATCATCCGACCGCTGCTATTTTCCTATCGCGACAATATTGAGGCTTTTGCCCGGAAACATAAACTGGCCTTTAGGGAAGACAGCAGCAACGCGGAAACAAAATACCTGCGCAACAAGATCCGGCATGAAATCATTCCCGTCTTCCGTGAACTGAACCCGGTTTTCCCGCAAATCCTTTCTGAAACCATCCTGCGGATGCGGGAAACCGAGACCATCTTCCGTAATTCAATCGAAGAAGCACAGAAAAAGATCATCCGGAACGATAAAACCGGAACGCATATTCTGATCGGAGACCTGAAACAACTGACACCAATTGATATCTATGCATTCGAGCTGCTTTTTCCTTATGGCTTTAATGAAGCCGTGATCCGCGACATCCTTCATTCCTCTGATGATGCTTCAGGAAAAATTTTTTATTCTTCGACGCACCGTTTGATCAAGAACCGGGAGGAACTTATTCTGAATCCCCTGACTTCTAAAAAAGAATCCAGTTTAAAAAATGCTGAAATCTCCATCCCGGAAAACAAAAAAGAAATCAGGAAACCGATTCACCTTTCTTTTATAAAAGCAACCGCCGGAAAAACCTTTTCTATAGATCCTTCCAGAGAGGTTGCCAATCTTGACCTCCGGAAGATTATGTTCCCGCTTATCTTGCGGCGGTGGAAAAAAGGCGATTCCTTTTATCCTTTCGGGATGAATAAAAAGAAAAAACTGAGCAATTACTTTATTGATATCAAACTTTCTATCCCGGAGAAGGAGAACACCTGGCTACTTTGTTCCGGGCTGCATATCCTGTGGATCGTCGGGCATCGCATCGATCACCGCTTCAGGGTTACTTCCCAAACAAAAGAGGTGCTGCAGGTACGATGGTTGAAGTAAAAAATAGCTAAATTTGCGCCTTAATCACACTTGTTTAACATCTGAAAGCCCGATGAAAAAACTTCCTGCCTGTTTCCTCGCGTTGATTTTCATTCCATTCTTCACTTTTTCACAGGTGCTTACTCCTGTCAAATGGTCTTTCAAAGTTGAACAAACAAAGCCCGGAGAAGCAACACTGTTACTTATCGCTACGATTGACCATGGCTGGCATGTCTATTCACGGAATAACCCTCAGCCCCCCAATGGACCAATAGGAACCACTTTTACTTTCACCACAAGCAAAGATTACCAGCTCATCGGAGATGTCACTGAACCAAACCCCATTAAAGAAACGGATTCCCAGTTTGACAACCAGATCCTGAGATATTTTGAGCATAAAGCAGTCTTTAAGCAAAAAATCAAGATTCTTGGAAAGAAAGATTTCCAGGTCAAGGGGTCGCTTGAATTTATGTGTTGCGACAATAGCCGGTGCATTCCACCTGACCAGGTTGAATTCAGTTTTGATATCAAAGGAAACCCTGCTGCAAACGAAACTGCAACGGCAGTATCAAACATTGTTCAGAATAAGGCAGATTCGGTTGTAAAAAAAGCAAATACCGGTAAGGTTCTCAATACCATAGCTGCGACCCCGAAAACGAAGATGAAACCAAGAGGATTGGATAAAGAAGAGAAGAAATCGCTCCTGATGTTTTTTCTGGTGTCGTTTTTCGCAGGGCTCCTGGCGATTATGACCCCCTGCGTATTCCCGATGATCCCTATGACCGTGACTTTTTTCATGCACGATAGCGACAACAAACGGAAAGCGCGGTTTCAGGCTATTGTTTACAGTCTTTCTATCATTTTTATCTATACCGTGATTGGTACGTTTGTAGCGGTGACGCTGGGCGCCAATTTCGCCAACTTTCTGAGCACACATTGGATCCCGAATGTTTTCTTTTTCCTGATTTTTATGGCCTTTGCTGCATCTTTTCTGGGCATGTTCGAGATCACACTTCCCACCTGGATGGTTTCAAAAGCTGATAAACAAGCCGATAAAGGCGGAGTAACCGGGGCCTTTTTCATGGCGTTCACATTGGTACTGATTTCTTTCTCTTGCACCGGCCCTATTGTCGGAGCCATCCTGGTAAGATCTGCAGGCGGAGAAGTGATCCAGCCGATCATCGGGATGCTCGGATTTTCGATTGCCTTTGCCCTGCCCTTCGGGTTTTTTGCCTTTTTCCCTTCATGGCTTGCCAGCCTGCCAAAATCGGGAGGATGGCTGAATTCCGTTAAAGTGGTTCTGGGATTTCTTGAACTTGCCCTTGGATTAAAGTTCCTGAGCATTGCCGATCAGACTTATCACTGGCATATTCTTGACCGGGAAGTTTACTTAGCTTTCTGGATCGTGATCTTTACCCTGATGGGATTGTACTTGTTGGGAAAATTAAAATTTCACCATGATTCGGATGTTCCCTTCATCAGCGTACCGAGACTGACCTTTGCAATTATCACCTTTACTTTCGTGGTTTATATGATCCCGGGCATGTGGGGCGCACCGTTAAAGGCCTTAGCCGGTTATCTTCCTCCGCAGCAGTCCCTTGATTTTGACCTGACCGCCATCATACATAACGAGGTAAAAGCCGTATCCGGAAATAGAGGAGCAACCAACACTTCCCTTTGTGATGTGCCGAAATACAAGGAATTCCTGGAATTGCCGCATCAGTTGGAAGGTTATTTCGATTACAGGCAAGCGCTGGCCTGCTCGCGTAAGCAGAATAAACCTCTTTTCATCGATTTTACTGGCCACGGGTGTGTAAATTGCCGGGAAATGGAAGCCCGTGTTTGGTCTGATCTACAAGTACTTAAACGTCTCCGTGAGAAGTTTATCGTTACCGCTCTTTATGTGGACGATAAAACCGACGTACCGC
This sequence comes from Bacteroidales bacterium, assembly GCA_003142515.1. GTDB lineage: Bacteria > Bacteroidota > Bacteroidia > Bacteroidales > FEN-979 > FEN-979. Next base: position 30,481 of record PLMO01000188.1, on the reverse strand, counting down.
AGAATGAATGGATCACTTCAAAATATGACGGGAAGGTGAAAAAATCCATCGGGAAAATTTATGCCGACCTGCAAATCTCCCGGTTCAACGTAAATGCACAACCTTATTATGTGCTGCTTGATACCACCGGGAACCTGCTCACCACACCAAAAGCCTATGACCTGAATGTAGACAACTTTATCAAATTCTTAGATACAGGCCTGCAGAATTTCGAGAAACAACAGAAAAAATAAATCCTTGCCTCTTTCATTCAAAATTCTCCGGAGACAAATCGTTTTACCATTAAGACGCTAAGACGCAAATTTTCGCGAAGAAGAGACTTTGTGTTTTATCTTAGCGCCTTGGCGTCTTGCGGTGAAAATTCTATTCAGGATTTTCCTCAACTTTATAAACTTTAAAAACTTTAAGAACTTTATTAACTTTGTAAGTACGGTATAGCAACAGCCCTATGGATAAATATTCATATTTGAATACAATGGATAATTCCGTTTTCGAGGAATTGTTTTCAAAATATAAGGAAGATCCGGGATCGGTTGAAGACAGCTGGAGGGAATTCTTTGATGGATTTGAATTCGCTTTGCAGAATTATAAGAAAACAAAGGATGGAGGAATCCCTGTATATCCGGATGAATTCAAGGTGATAAATCTGATCAACGGGTACCGTTCCAGGGGGCATCTTTTTACCCGGACAAACCCCGTCAGGACGCGCAGGCAATATAAACCGACATTAGACATTGAAAATTTCGGACTGTCGAAAGAAGATCTTTCAAAATCCTTCCAGGCAGGAAACGAGCTGGGATTAGGAAAAGTCACTTTACAACAAATCCTCAATCACCTCAATCAAACCTATTGCCAATCGATTGGCGTGGAATTTCAGTATATCCGTAACCCTGAGATCATCGAATGGCTGAAGTCTCACATGGAAGTCGTCAGGAATACACCCGATTTCCGTCTTGACCAGAAAGAGAAAATTCTTCATAAACTCGCGGAAGCTGTTCTCTTTGAGAAATTCATACACAAGAAATTTCCGGGTCATAAGTCTTTTTCGCTCGAAGGGGTCGAATCGCTGATCCCGGCTTTGGACGCCATCATTGAGACAGGTACCGGAATGGGTGTAAAAGAATTTGTGATTGGCATGGCCCACCGGGGACGTCTAAATACCCTGGCAAACATCATGCACAAACCCTTATCATCCACCTTTTCCGAATTTGAAGGGAAGGAATACCAGGATACCGAACTGCTCGGCGATGTGAAATATCACCTGGGTTATTCCAGCAAGATATCAGATAAGAATGGGGAAACCGTTTCGCTTATCCTCGCGCCGAATCCTTCCCACCTCGAAGCCGTCGACCCGGTGGTGGAAGGCATTGCCCGTGCCCGGATCGAACAGGAATATGAAGGAAATAATGAAAAGGTCATCCCCATCCTGATCCATGGAGATGCATCTATTTCGGGACAGGGAATCGTTTATGAAGTGTTGCAGATGTCGGAACTTAACGGTTATAAAACCGGTGGAACCATTCACCTGGTCACTAACAACCAGCTTGGCTTTACCACGAATTACTTAGATGGCCGTTCCAGTACCTATTGCACCGACGTCGGAAAGACTATACTGTCGCCGGTGTTTCATGTGAATGCCGATGACGTTGAAGCCGTTGTTTATACGGTTCAGCTTGCAACGAAATACCGCCAGCAATTTCACAAGGATGTATTCATCGACCTTCTCGGTTACCGGAAGTATGGACATAATGAAAGTGATGAGCCCCGCTTCACCCAACCCATCCTTTACAAGATCATTGAAACCCATCCGGATCCTCTTGAGATCTACGCAAAAAAACTGGAAGAAGAACAAACGCTCCCCTCTCTCGACCTGGCAGCCATGAAGCTTACAATCAATGAAAACCTGGAGCAGGGTCTGGAAAGATCAAAAGCCATTGAGAAAGCCGACATCTCGCCGTTCCTGGCCAATCTATGGAATGAGATCCGTAAAGCGAATGCAGATGATTTCAACTTCTCGCCTGTCACTGCTGTTGATGAGAAAACAATACGGAAAATCGGACACCGGATCACAACACTTCCGGAGGGGGTATCTTTTTTCCGGAAGATCATCAAATTGCAGGATGAACGAAAAGAAATGATTGAAAAGAAAGGGATGCTCGATTGGGGTATGGGAGAATTGCTGGCTTACGGGACTTTGCTAAAGGAAGGCTACCCGGTAAGATTATCCGGGCAGGATACCCAGCGGGGAACTTTCTCACACCGGCATTCCGTGCTGACCATAGAAGATTCCGAACAAAAATACATCCCGCTTTCCACGGTTTCAAACGGACAGGCGAAGTTTGATGTGATCAATTCCCTGCTTTCTGAGTATGGAGCGCTTGGATTTGAATATGGTTTCGCGCTCACCTCGCCTCAGACTCTCACCTTATGGGAGGCGCAATTCGGAGATTTCAGCAATGGCGCCCAGGTAATTATCGATCAGTACATCAGCAGTGCCGAAGAAAAATGGAAGGTGATGAACGGATTGGTGTTGCTCCTTCCCCACGGTTATGAAGGACAAGGTCCTGAACATTCGAGCGCCAGGCTTGAACGTTTCCTGGCAATCAGCGGGCACAATAACATCCAGGTAGTGAATTGTTCAACGCCTGCTAATTTTTTCCATGTACTGCGAAGGCAGATGCATCGGTCTTTCCGGAAACCGCTGGTGATCTTCACTCCCAAAAGTCTGTTGCGGCATCCTCGATGTATATCTCCTCTTTCGGAGTTCACAAACGGAGGGTTCATGGAAGTGATCGATGATCCTTCAGCCAATCCTGAAAAAATCCAGAAAGTCGTTTTTTGCTGCGGAAAGCTCTACTATGATCTCCTGGAAGCAAAAGAAAAATTACAAAAGGAAGAAATAGCGCTTGTCAGGATTGAGCAACTTTATCCCCTGCCATTGGTCCAGCTCAGGGAGGTCATCAAACGTTATAGCAAAGCCATTCTATGGCACTGGATCCAGGAAGAACCTGCCAATATGGGAGCAGGTGATTTCCTTCTTGAGAATTTCAGGGAAGTCCCGTTGAAGTTCACTACGCGACCACCAAGCGGAAGCCCGGCCACCGGATCTTCCCATCTGCATAAGATACAACAGCAATTGCTCGTGGATAAAGCAATGGGACAATGCAGCTGCGAGTTGGCCAATGAAACCTGCAGGTTGCATTGTTCGGAAAAGGAAGACCAGACCCGGTAAGGACAATAAAACAACGGTTCGCGGAGTTTTTCAGATAGTTGTAATTTTGTGAAGGGAATTTTATCGAATCAATGAAAGATCAAAGGAATATGGCATCAGAGATTATTGTTCCGAGCCCCGGGGAATCGATCACACAGGTACAGGTGGCGAAGTGGTTGGTAAGCGACGGGGAAGAAGTGGAAAAAGACCAGGAAGTGGTAGAAATAGATTCTGATAAAGCATCATTTCCTTTGACAGCCCCTGAAAATGGCATTATTAAGATCCTCATTGCAGAAGGAGAAACCGTTTCGATTGGCACCATCATTGCCAGGATTAAACCTTCTACCGGAAAGACAAAACCTTCACGTGAAAAAACCGCTGTAGTCCAGGAACAGAAGGTTCCTCTTACCATTAAAGATAAAAAACCGTTAGATAACTCAAAACCCGGGACCCATATCTCTCCCTTGGCAGAAAAAATCCTCAAGGAAAAAAATATTCAGAAAGAAGATATTTTCGCTGCCTTTGAAGGAAAACGGATCGGGAAGAAGGAAATTGAATCCTACATCTCCGGGACCGAAAGTCCGAAAGAGACCCAGGCGGTAAAAGGTTCACGAAATCTCGAACGCAGGAAACTTTCCACCCTCCGCCTGAAACTCGCGGAAAGGCTGGTAGCCGTAAAAAATGAAACCGCCATGTTGACCACGTTCAACGAGGTGAACATGCGGAATATTCTCGACATCAAAGAAAAACACAACGAAGCTTTTAAGGAAAAATTCGGGGTCGGCATCGGGTTTATGTCATTCTTCTCAAAGGCTGTAACCCTGGCACTCAAGGATTTTCCGCAGGTTAATTCCATGCTGGATGGAGAAGAACTCGTCATCCCTGACTATGTTGACATGGGGATTGCAGTCAGCGCCTCAAAGGGACTGGTAGTACCGGTGATCCGGAATGCAGATAAACTGAGCATACCAGAACTTGAGGTTAAGATCAAGGAACTGGCGGTTAAAGCAAGAGACAACCGGATCACGATCGAGGACATGAAAGGCGGGACCTTCACCATCACGAACGGGGGTGTATTTGGATCGATGATGTCAACACCCATTCTGAACCCTCCGCAGAGTGCTATTTTGGGAATGCATAAGATCATGGACCGGCCGATCGCAGTGAACGGGAAAGTGGAGATCCATCCGATGATGTATATTGCTTTGTCTTACGACCACCGGGTGATCGACGGAAAGGAATCCGTNNAGTCAGAGAGTGGAGGATAGAGAATGGAGGATAGAGAATGAGAAAGTATGTTGATTTTCTGGTGATTGGATCAGGTATTGCAGGTCTGACCTATGCCCTGAAGGTAGCAAAACACGGCAAGGTCTGCATTGTCACAAAAGCCAAACTTTACGACACCGCGACCAGCTATGCACAGGGAGGTATTGCTGCCGTGACCTATAACCCCGATTCATACGAAAAACATATCCAGGACACTCTGATCGCCGGTGACGGACTTTGTGACGAACACATTGTCCGTATTACGATCAAGGAATCCACTGAACGGATCCGGGAACTGATCCACTGGGGTATCAAGTTTGACAAGACAAAATCCGGGAAGTTTGATTTGGCCAAGGAGGGCGGGCATTCCGAATACCGTGTGCTGCATCACAAGGACAGCACCGGGAGGGAAATTGAAAATACACTGGTGGAGCATGTCAGGAAGCACCCAAAGATCGAAGTGATCGAGGATAACTTTGCGATCGATATCATCACCGAACATCACCTTGGGATTGAAGTGAACCGCCGGACACCGCACATTACCTGCTATGGTGCCTATCTTTTGAATCCCCGCACACACCTCGTGGATACCATTCTGTCGAAAACCACGCTGATCGCTACAGGAGGAGCCGGACAGGTTTACAGCACCACCACTAATCCACCCATATCGACCGGTGACGGGATCGCCATGGTTTACCGGGCAAAGGGGACGATCGAAAACATGGAATTCATGCAATTTCATCCTACCGCCCTTTATAATCCCCAGGAAAAACCTTCTTTCCTGATCACCGAAGCGTTACGTGGGTTTGGTGGCATTTTAAAAAATTCTGAAGGCAAAGAATTCATGCAGAAATATGATCCACGCCTCGCCCTTGCCCCCAGGGATATCGTGGCACGCGCCATCGACAATGAACTGAAGATCCTTGGAGATGATTATGTTTACCTCGATTGCCGTCATTTACCGAAAAACGAACTAATCAATAATTTTCCAACTATTTATGCAAAATGCCTCAGCATCGGCATCGATATCACCCGGGATATGATCCCCGTGGTGCCGGCCGCGCATTATACCTGCGGAGGGATCAAGGTGGATGAGTACGGAAGAAGTTCAATTCATCATCTCTATGCCTCTGGGGAATGCTCCTGCACAGGATTGCATGGCGCCAACCGTCTTGCTTCTAACTCGCTGCTGGAATCCCTTGTATTTTCACACCGGGCAAGTGAAGATGCCATTCAAACCTCAAAGAATATTGAGTTCAACGACCTTATCCCCGACTGGAATGCGGAAGGTATGGTTTACAATGAAGAGATGATCCTGATCACGCAATCGCTAAGGGAGCTGCAGTCGATCATGAGTGCCTATGTCGGCATTGTCCGATCGAATCTCAGGTTGAAAAGGGCGTTCGACAGACTGGAGATCCTTTACCAGGAGACAGAAGCGCTTTACAACAAATCCATCCTGACCCCGCGCATCTGTGAACTTCGGAACCTGATCAATGTCGGGTACCTGATCATTAAGGCAGCAACGAACCGGAAGGAAAGCCGCGGGCTGCATTATTCGCTTGATTTTCCCAGGACCATTGAAAAAAGGTAAACCATGGCACTGATAAAAGCAGTTAAAGGAGTTACGCCGGTTTTTGGCAAAAATTGTTTTCTGGCCGACAATGCAACGGTTACAGGGGACGTGGTGATGGGAGATGATTGCAGTGTATGGTTCAATGCGATCGTTCGTGGCGATGTCCATTCCATTCGTATCGGTAACAACGTGAATATCCAGGATGGTGCAATCATCCATTGCACTTACCAGAAAGCCCCAGTAAACATCGGGAATAATATTTCCATCGCCCACAATGCCATCATTCACGGGTGTACGATTCACGACAATGTACTGATCGGGATGGGGGCGATCATTATGGATGGAGCCGTCATTAAGAGTAATTCCATCATCGGGGCCGGAGCATTGGTCAAGGAAGGAACAGTCGTGGAATCAGGATCCATTTGGGCTGGGGTGCCCGCGGTGAGGATCAGGGATATTGACCAGAGCCTGCTGGAAGGACAGGTGAACCAGATCTCAAAGAATTACAACATGTATGCAAGCTGGTATGATAAGGAAGAATAAGCAGAAATATAATTTCTTACTGAATTCCCAGTTTTTTCTTGACTAATGGAAGAACATCATCAGCAGGCTCTGAATAGAGCAAGATGTCTTCAATGGCATTGACGATGTAAGTGTATTTATTTTCTTTGGCCACCTCTTTTATCGCTGCCTTTGCTTTTGTAACAATGGGTTGTAAAAGTTCCTGCTGTTTCGATTGCAGATCGGCCTGGGCTTTCTGCTGAAAAGCATCAATCCTCCCTTGCAGGTCATTTAATTCTTTTTCTTTTGTTTGCTTGATCAGATCCGACATTCCTGATGATGCCTGCTGATACTCAAGATACTTGTTTTCAAATTCAGCACGCATGGCATCCAGCTGGTCTGAAAGCGTTTTCTGGTAAGTCTGCAATTTAATCTTCACGGAATCAACACCTGGCATGGCAGCCACAAGGCTATTGAAATCAATATATCCGATTTTCTGGACAGTCTGAGACTGAGCAGCAGTTGCAAGAACAAGGATGAAGGAAAAAACTGCAATGATTTTTACTACATTTTTCATTTTCGTTATTTATGGTTAATAATTTTTACGTTTGCAAAATTATAAATATTTATGAAATTCTATTGTTTAATTGGTTCTATTTCTTTTCCCGCACGGGGACATTGGTAGGAGGCTGGTTGGTTTTGTTATCACCTTGTTGAGTCCCCTTTGAGGACCCGGATCCTGTTCCGGGTTCGAGCCCTTTTTGTCCCGCCGTTGTTGAACGCCCTTTCCTTCCTGCGGATGCAGCGCCCAGGTTATCCAGAACCTCATCGCTGAGATCATATTTTGGGTTGGCAAAGAGGATCGTCAGTGCTCCGGCTTTATCAAAGATAACGGAATAATTATTATTGGTTGCTATTTCCTGGATTGCATTATACACCTTTTCCTGGATTGGTTTCACCAGTTCCTGGCGCTTCTTCATTAAGTCGCCGTTCTGGCCGAAACGTTGCCGTTCGAGATTCTTGGCTTCTTTCTCTTTATCAACGATTTCCTGTTCCTTCTTCTTCTTCATATCTTCGGGCAATAACACAGCTTGTGCCTGGTAATCCTGATACATCTTATCAACTTCTGCAAATTTTGCTTCGATCTCCTTTTGCCATTGTGCCGATACCTCATCAAGTTGTGCTTGGGCTTCCGTATATTCCGGAAGGTTATCAAGAATATACTGGCTGTCGACATAGGCAAACTTCTGCGCATGCAGCATAACAATAGAAAAGAAAAGGACAACCGCTGTAATGATTATTTTTTTCATTTTACCTGCCTCCTAATAATTTTGACAAAATTAATTAGCTTTTTAATGAACCCTTCTTTATTGCTTATTCTTCATCGCTCATTGCTCATCGTTCTAGTCGATGGAAGAATTGATCGAAAAATGGAATTGGCTGCCATTCACGCCGGGTACACCCCTGATGGGGTCAAGTCCATAACCCCAGTCTAATCCAAGAAGCCCGAACATCGGCAGGAACACACGGATACCCACACCTACCGATCGGTAAACATCAAACGGGTTGACATCTTTCCACTGCAACCAGTCATGTCCTGCTTCCATAAAAGTAAGCCCGTAGATGGTTGCGCTGGGATTCAATGAGATCGGGTAACGCAACTCAAGGGTAAATTTTTCATAAGCAGTTCCACCTATGCTGTTCGGGTAATTTGGGGTCAGCGCATTGTTCTCATACCCGCGGAAACCGATCAGGTCGCGTCCATCCATGTTGTTGTACCCCGTCAGTCCATCGCCCCCAAGGTAGAACCGTTGAAAAGGCGTAATTCCGATGCTGTTGTTGTATGCACCTAGAACTGCGAACTGTAGTCGTGGCGTCAGTACCAGCTTATCGATCAGATTGATGTACCACGCGCCTTTGAATTTAAACTTATAAAACTCCACCCACTCATACCTTTTTGTCACATCCATGGCGGAATAATTCACGTTTCCGCGGAACAGTGAGTAGGGCGGGGTAAGTTCGAGGTTGTTACTGATCTCCGATCCCGACTTCGGATAGATCTGCTGATCGATGGAGTTGCGGGAAAGGGTTATGCCGTAACTGATTGAATTATAAATCCCGTTTCCTCCGCCGAAAGAAAATATCTGGGTATAATTATGCGAATTGTAGCGGTTGAAATTGATGGCCTGGTAAAGAACGAAATAATCATCCGGCCATTTCAGGTTCGTCCCCAATCCAACAGAAATCCCATCGATCTTGAAATAGGCATAGGTGGTATCCGAGCTGGCAACCCCGTTGGTATACTTTGAGTGGACATACGACAGGCTCAGGGCAAGCGGTTTCCTTCCACCTACCCAGGGCTCAGTAAATGATGCACTATAACTGATATATCCCTGCCCGTAAGTCTGAAACCGCAAACTCAGTTTTTGTCCATCTCCTGATGGAACGGGTCTCCAGGTTTTTAAATTAAAAATATTCCTGAGAGAAAAGTTATTGAACGATAAGCCAAGTGTTCCAACAATCCTGCCATATCCCCATCCTCCGGATAATTCAATCTGGTCGGCGGACGTTTCTTCAACGTTGTAATTGATATCGACGGTTCCGTCATCCGGGTTTGGAGAAACGTCGGGAGTAAGTTTTTCCGCATTGAAATATTTCAGTTGTATCAGTTCGCGCTGGGAACGTATCAGTTTGTCGCGGCTGAACAATTGTCCGGGACGTGTTTGCAGCTGGCGTAAGGCAACATGATCGTTGGTCTTGGTATTTCCTGTGACAGTGACTTTGTTCACCGTGGCTTGTTTCCCCTCTCGCATCCGGATCTCAATATCGATGGAATCATTGTCCACATTCACCTCCACCGGTTGCACGTCAAAGAAAAGATAGCCGTCATCCATGTATAATGAACGGATATCGGAACCGTTCGGATTATAACTCAGTGCCGTTTCAAGTGCACTCTGGTCATAAGTATCTCCTTTCCGGATCCTCAGGATACGGTTCAGGAAGTCATTCGAGTACTTGGTATTGCCTACCCAGGTGATATTGCGGAAATAGTATTTGGGTCCTTCTTCCACCCAGATATCGACCGAAACCGTGTTATCATCGTTTTTCGAAATGGAATCCCGGATGATTTTTGCATCGCGGTAACCCTGGGTATTATACTTTGTGATCAGCAGGTTTTTATCCTCGTCATAATCTTCTTTGATGAATTTTGCAGATTTGAAGATGCGGAAACGGATATTGTTGTATGCATGTTTCTCAATAACGTTGGCAATCTCGTCGAAATCGATCCGGAAAACTGCAGCTGCAATCTGATAAATCATTTTATCAAGGTCATTCATCGGGTTGAAGATCCCTTCCTCCTTGGTTTTTTTTAGGGCAGCTTTGATCTGCTCGGTAGTCAGATTATGGTTACCATGAATGGTGATATTATATACTCTGACTTTTCCATTCCGGTGTATATCGATTAACAGGCTGACCTCATTGGAAGAAGAGGAGTCTTTTTTTGGAATAATTTCCACATTTGCATTCAGGAATCCTTTATCTGTGTAATATTTCCGGATAATATTTTTGGTTCGCATGATCATGTTGTCGGTCACATATTCTCCTTTTGTAATATGGATCTTTTCGCGGATATTATCGGCATCCGATTTTTTTATTCCAGTAAATGAGAAGTGCGAAAGTCTCGGCCGCTCCTTCAGGTAGAGATTCAGGTAAAGTTGATTATCGACAATTTGTGAGATGGAAATCTTCACATCTTCAAATAAACCCTGGTCCCAGAGTTTCCGGATAGCCTGGGTGATCTTATCGCCCGGTATTTTTACCTTATCCCCGATCGTTAACCCGGAAAGCATGATCAATACGTTATTATCGAGGTATTTCACACCTGATACGGTGATCCCTGCAATGATATATTCCTTTGGAGAAGAGTAATCAATGTTTACTGCATCCCCTGATGATATCTGGGCATTTATCGGGTGGAGAAACCAGGTAGTGACAAAAAGCAGAAATAGGAATTTAAATTTCATCCGGTGTTAGTTGAGATTGCGGTTTTTAGGTTGTTTTATTTGTTCACTGGTCATTCCGAATCTTCTTTCCCTTCCCTGATAATCAACTACGGCCTTGTAAAATTCTTCTTTTGAAAAATCAGGCCACAAAGTAGGAGTAAAATACAATTCACTGTAAGCGATCTGCCATAGTAAAAAATTGCTGACTCTGTATTCGCCGCTGGTCCGTATCAGCAGTTCAGGATCGGGAATGGATGCTGTGGTAAGAAGGCTGGAGAAGGAATCGATGTTGATCTCATCCACCTTCAGGATCCCGTCATTTACTTTCCTGGCAAACGAACGTGCAGCCTCCATGATTTCCCAGCGGGAACTATAGCTAAGCGCAAGCACCAATCGCAATCCCGTATTCCCGGAAGTATCTTTAATAGCCTTCATGAGTTCGCCATAGCTTCTGGAAGGGAGGTTTCCGAGATTGCCAATGGCCATCAGGCGGATGTTATTATCCATGAAGGTCTTTCGTTCTTTATTAATAGATTTTACCAATAGTTTCATCAATGCATCGATCTCATATTTCGGCCGGTTCCAGTTTTCGGTCGAAAAAGCATATAACGTGAGGTATCCGATCCCTAGTTCGGCGGCGGCCTCAACCGTTTCCCTCACTGCATCCACACCTTTTTCATGGCCTAACGTCCGAATAAAGCCTCTTTTCTTTGCCCAACGGCCATTTCCATCCATGATGATGGCAATATGGACAGGTATCCGGTCTTTAATTATCTTTTCTTTCAGGCTCATTCAGGCACAATGTGTATAAATCGTTCAGAAATGTTTGTTTTCCTTGCATTTGCGGCTTCCCCTCAGCGTAAATTGATAGGTTACAGTAAGTCCTGAAAAAGAATACCAGTCATTCGTTTTCGGGTTTCCCCGCTGCATTCCGGGCAAATGATTCCGCGTTGGGTCCGACAACATGCCACTTTGATCATTCGGATCAATTGCAGGGCCAGTCAGGTAATAGGTACTGCTGACATCATCGATATAATCGGTAAATGTCTTATGCATTTCCCAGAATGCCGTAAGGCCAATTTTTTTACTGATGCTCACTTTTACACCCAACCCGAATGGGATGTCCACGCCCAACGTTTTATAAGGTTTACGGCCACCAAAACCGACGTTTTGTCCCTCCGTCCCCAGGGGTTGCAGTTTCTTTCCGCCAGAAGTAGGCTGAAACGCAAAACCTCCAATGCCGGCATAAAGATACGGTGTTATCCAATTCCATCGACTACCGATAAAATATTGAAAAAAATTAAATTCGGCCATGAGGGAAAAATCAGTGATCGGACTCTCAAACCGGAGGTCACGGCCCGGAAGGAAATTCGTCTTTTCCGAATTTCCTTTCACCGTTCCACGGGTCACTCCCAGCTTCACCGACCAGCGGTTATCTAGGTTATATCTTGCCATTACACCATAGGCCAATTGTGCCATCAGAAAAGGTATATCCGGGTTAAGATCGCCAATGTAATAAGCATCCCCTATAAACACGCCTGCCTCTAAGTTGATTTGAGCTTTTGCAGGCAGATTCAGCCAAAAGTAAAACACGAGAAAGAAGGGAACGAAAAAAACCCTCAGTTTTTGCCTCGATGTATGGATGGAATGGGTCGCGATTTGAGAATGCATTAATAACTCTTGCAATTTATCAGATACATAACGCAGGTTTACTCTTATTATTGGAGTGAGCAAGGGAATACTATGAAAATTTGATTAGTTCCGGATATCCAGTCCCCAATTCAGCTTTGCACGGATGGTTTCAAAGAAATTCCTTCCCGACATCCGCAGAAGACGGATCTTGAAATGTTCTTTTTTAATGACCAGTTCCAGTGGAACATCCAATTTCCGGATCCGGGAATCCAATCCGATATAACATTCTATATCTCTTGATTCGACCATGATCCGGATGATGCAGGTATCCGGGATCACGATGGGCCGTACCGTGAGGTTATGGCTGGCAATCGGGGTGATCACGAAATTCTCCGAATCGGGGGAAAGAATGGGGCCGGTACAACTCATTGAATAAGCAGTGGAACCTGTCGGTGTGGCAACGATCAATCCATCCGCCCAATAGGTATTCAGAAATTCATCGTTCACGAACGTCTTGATGGCAAGCATGGAATTCGGACTTCTTTTATAGATTGTAAAATCATTTAAGGCATAGTTAAATTCCCCGAAAAGTGGCTTAGTAGTTTCCAGGCGAAGTAACGTCCGCTCATCGATCGAGTATTTCTTCCCGATGATCTCATCCAGTGCCGGCAGGATCTCATCTTTCGATATTCCGGATAAAAATCCCAGCTTACCCATGTTGATCCCGACCACAGGGATTCCTGAATCGCCCACCAGGGTGATAGTATCAAGCAAAGTGCCATCTCCGCCAATGGAAAAAAGATATTCCACCTGGCCCCTGATCTCCTGCTGAGTCATAAATGTTATTGGCTGCCGGTCGAACCGAATTTTTTCCCGGATGGCATTAAAAAAGGATTCATATAAGTACACAATTCCGTTGAGGCTCTCTAACCTGTCGATAAATCCCTGCAGGTAAGGAGCATCGTTTGTGGAAATCGTTTTTCCAAACAAGGCAACCTTCATGGCATCAAAAATTAATGAAAAAATCCGGGGTAAAAATAGTTCATTTTTTATTTGATCAGCCCCAAAACGATCCCTGCGATTTTACTTTAGTGATGTACCAGCGTTCAACCACATGAATCAGATATTGAGATAATTCATCAATGAATTATACCTTTCCTGCAGGCTTTCCGTGTAAGTGTCTTCGGAAAACGAAGCCTTGATGATGTAATTGTACCGGATAAAGGTCTGAAGGATAGGTCCGACATCGATCTTGTTTATCTTTAATGTGACCTCCATCCGGGTTGAGTCAGGGAAGGTCGTGATATACATTCCGAGAACCTTGGCATCGTTCGATTCAACGATCTGGGCGATCTCGGTAAGAAGATAATCCTTGTCGTTGAGTTCGAGGATGATGATCCCGCCTGGGTTGTTCAGGGCCATCAGGCCCGACAGATGATGGCTAAGGCTGGCCAGTGTGATCGATCCGAGATAATGTTTTTTTTCATCCAGTACGGGCACCAGGGTTAGTTTCATGGCATCAATAATCCGGATGACATCGTAAATGTGCTGGTTCTCCATGATATACGCATTGGAGAGGGAAAGAGGATGGCTTCCAACGCTTTCTGTAAAATTGTTATAGGTCAGGATATCGGTATCTGAGATAAGGCCAAGAAGTTCCTCATCCTCCACGATCGGCAGATGTGAAACCCGCATTTCATCCATAAGCTCGAGTGTACCGGCTCCGGTTTCCGAAGATCTCAGAGGGGTGATGGTTTCAGATATCAGTTGCCGGGCGATCATAATCCAGGATTCAGGCTTTATCATTCAGGATGCTAAGATAACTATTATATCTCATCGAACTTACATCTCCGGTGACTAAACCATTCTTCACGGCACACCCGGGTTCATGCGTGTGGGTACAGTTCTTATACCTGCATTGCGGCAAAAGCTTTTCCATTTCCGGGAAACAACGGGGAATTTCATTTTTTTTAAAATCGATCAGCCCGAACTCTCTGATTCCCGGTGTATCAATAATAAATCCTCCATTGGTCAGCTCGAACATCTCTGCAAATGTCGTGGTATGCTTGCCTTTCAGGTGAATTTCTGAGATCTTGCCGGTCCTCAGTTTCANNAACATGATCTCCTCTTAACGCAGAAACGGAGTAACAGGGATAACCGGCATGCTCATAGATCGTTTTCAGCTTAACCTCATAGGATGCAAGCGATTCATCATACAGGTCGATTTTATTAAAAATAATGCTGGCCGGGATGTAATATCCGGTTGCAGTTACAAGGAACCGGTCGATGAAGCCGGTAGAGGTTTTGGGGCGTGCAAGGGTAACGATCAGGAAAGCATGATCCAGGTTGGCAGCAATGATATGGGTGATCTTGGATAGATTTATGGCTTTGCGGATGATGTAATTATCTCTTTCCCGGATGTGGGTGATCACGCCGGTGTCCTCATCCGGCTGTTTTTCAAATTCAACATTGTCGCCGATGGCAACCGGATTGGTGGAACGCAATCCGTGGATCCGGAACTGCCCTTTCAGTTTGCATTCGGTTCTCGTGCCATCTTCCGAGCGAACCGTGATCCAGCTGCCTGTCGATTTTGTTACAACGCCTTTCAATATCTTAGTTGTGCCTTGGGGTTCATACCCGTGATTTACAGTAACAGATCAGGGAAAATTATAATGTTTTTTGACGGTTTTTTTGATGTCCCAGATGCATTCCAGGCCATCTTTAAAGATTACGAAATCGCCGGGAAGGATCGTATAGTTCCGTTCCTCCGATTCAATAACCACTTCTCCTTCTAGGATGAGGCACTCTTCGTCGCCATCATAGGTATGACTGAATCGGGAAACCTCTTTTTCCCAGATGGGCCATTTTCGGATCTGGCGTTCTTCAATTTCCGAGTTGGCCAGTTTTTGAATGATCACTTTTTCCATAACTCCCATGTTCAAAAATGAAGATGTAAAGGTAACAAAATCATAGAAGGATATAAACATTTTCGGAATGGCACCGCTGATCCGGTTTCAGGTCAGAGCATAGATCTTTCCGGGCATGCTTTTTACGATTCCTTCGAATTCGAGGTTGAGCAGGGCAGCAGAGGTTGTACTCATGCTCAGCCGGCACTGGATACAAATGTCATCGATCCCGGAAGAGCCATTGTTGTTCAGGTAATCTACAAGTATTTTTTCGTCCGCTGTCATTTCCAGGAAGATCTTTTTCTGAAATCCGTCCGGCTTCTTACCCTGCTCTTCCCAGCCCATCAGATAGCGGATATCGCCGGCCGATTGCACCAATGCCGCCATATTTTTCCGGATCAGGCGATTTGTGCCTTCCGAATACGGATCGTTGATTCTCCCGGGAACGGCAAAAACATCGCGGTTGTAAGAATTTCCGATTCCCGCCGTGATCAGCGCTCCACCTTTGTCGGCCGCTTCCACCACCAGGATGGCATCACAGATGCCTGCAATGATGCGGTTCCGTTTTGGGAAATTCTCGCGATCGGGCTGAGTATCACTCATGAAGTCGGTCAACAGCCCGCCATTTTTCGTCATTTTTTCAGCCAGATTCTTATTCTGGTAAGGATAGATCATGTCGAGGCCATGACCAAGCACTCCAATGGTTTCCAGGTTATTTTCCAGGGCAGCCCGGTGCGCACAACTGTCGATCCCATAGGCCAGACCGCTCACGATCATCACCTTATCCTGTGCCAGGTCAGAGATGATATTGTGACAGGCGCTTCGGCCATACTCTGTTGCATTTCGTGTTCCCACAACTCCGATGATCCGCGAACCGTTCAGGTCGGCAGTACCTTTGTAATAGAGCATGACAGGACTATCGATACAGTTTTTTAATCGGAACGGATACTCTTTATCCAGGAAGAATAAAGCCCGGATCCGGAATTTTTCAAGGAAGACCAGCTCCTTCGCAGCACGTTCGAGGATCGATTTATCCGACAAAGCATCGAGGATCTTTCCTCCGATTCTTGGCACTTTCGCCAACAGTTTGTTTTTTTCCCTGAATACAGCTTCAGCGCTGCCACAATAGGTTACCAGTTTCTTCCCGAGAACATCGCCAATTCCGGGAACTATTGTCAGGGCAATTTGATAGAGAAGCATTTTTTCACTCACGGTTAATGTTTTGATTTTTTTTTCTTTTACCGCGAAGACCCAAAGAGGCGAAGAAGAGCAAATTTATCAACCGTTTGTTTCATCTCCATGTAACTCTGTGGATTCTCGGTGAACCTCTGTGTAATTCCAATTCGGGAGAAAATTTATTACACAGAGTTCCACAGAGAAAAAATGAGATTCACTGAGAATTTTTTTTGCGTCTTTGCGTCTTCGCGGTAAAAGAAAATCGCAAATCCCGAAAAGAGAACCATTAATCGTCTGAAATGTGAAAAAGTAATATGAAAAGTTGAAATTATTTATCCTGAGGCCCTTCCAATATTCGGTATTTTTGTGAAAAAGAAAGGCAGGTTGGGATTTTGAAGGTCCTGGTGTGTCCCCTTGATTGGGGAACCGGTCATGCAACACGGTGTGTTCCGATCATTCGTAAATTTATGGAATTC
The DNA here is from genome assembly GCA_003142515.1 of Bacteroidales bacterium. Taxonomy (GTDB): domain Bacteria; phylum Bacteroidota; class Bacteroidia; order Bacteroidales; family FEN-979; genus FEN-979. The sequence continues at coordinate 13,733 of PLMO01000188.1, read as the reverse complement.
GGCGATGAAGTTTTAATTGCAGCCGATGGCAGGCCTTACGAGTTCCTGAAAAGGGAATTTCCGGAATGTAGGTTTATCCGGTTGAAAGGAGCCCAAGTCAATTTTCCGAAAGGACAGGGATTCGTGGTAAAAATCCTCGGACTCTTTCCTCTCCTTCTCCGAAGTTATTATCGTGAACGGAATGATCTTAAAAAGATGATCCGGTTGGAAAATCCCGGTATCATCATCTCCGATAACCGTTATGGACTATGGAGCCAGGACAGGTTCTGCATCTTTATAACCCACCAGCTCAGGATTATCCTTCCTATTTCGATGCGCTTTCTTTCAGGCTTGCTCAACCGCATGATTCATCGCCAGGTAGAAAAATTCAACGAGTGCTGGATCCCCGACTTTGAGTTACACAATGGACTGGCAGGGCAGCTATCGCATCCACCCAGATTGCCCCGAAACGTATATTACATCGGTACATTGTCGCGGTTTTCGGCTCCTGCCGGGCAACATGATGTTCCCCTTCCATGCAATTATAATATACTGGTTGCACTTTCAGGGCCGGAGCCACAGCGAACCATACTGGAGGAAATGATTTTTGAACAACTGATAAATTCCGGATTGAGCGGAATCATTGTAAGAGGGTTGACAGAAGCAACGGAAGAGTGGGATCTCACGGAGAAGATCCATGTATTCTCTCACCTGGAAACGGCGAAGATGAAAGAATATATCCTTCGTTCGCAAATCGTGATCTGCAGATCGGGCTATTCAAGCCTTATGGACNNACTTCTCCATGCCCCAGCATCATTTCGATCTTCTTTATGCTATAGAGATGACACGCAATTTCCCTGGACTGGTGATGCAGAATGATTATAAGATCCTGGAGGAGCGGATCAGGGAAGTAAGAAAGGGGTTGGCCCTTAGCCAATAGGGATTAAGTAAGTGATGACTTTGTCACCTTGTGACTATGTGACTCTGTGACTTCTCACCGCTTTCCAAACCAGCACCCCACCGGCAATAATCAGCGGGATGCTCAGTAGTTGTCCAAGGTTCAGGATCATCGACTTCTCAAAACTTTCCTGGGGTTCTTTTGTAAATTCGATCAGGAAACGCATTCCGAAAACCATGATCAGGAACATCCCAAAGATCAGTCCCTGTGCAGGTTTCCCGTTTTTCTTGTAATAGTACCACCAGAGAAAAAGGAAAATCATCAGGTAAGACAATCCTTCGTAAAGCTGGGTAGGATGCCGCGGATCAAGATCCTGAGGATGTTCTGCCCGCAGAAAACGGAATCCCCAGGGAAGCGCTGTAGGATGGCCGAAGATCTCGGAATTCATAAGATTGCCGAAACGGATAAAAAGTCCTGAAAGGGCTACTACGATCACTACCCGGTCCATCACCCAGAGAAACGGAAGTTTTTTAACATGCCCAAAAATAATAATAGTGATAATGATCCCGACAGCAGCGCCATGACTGGCCAGTCCGCCCTCCCATACCATCAGGATCTGGGCCGGGTGAGCCAGGTAATAGGCAGGTTCATAAAAGAAACAATGGCCGAGACGTGCACCTATAACGGTTCCGATAACCATATAGGTGGTCAGGGAATCCAGCACACTGACAGGGATCTTTTCTTTTTTGAAGAACTTCAGCATGATAATATAACCGAAAAAGAAGGATGCAGCAAAGAGCAGCCCGTACCAACGAACGGCAAAACTCCCGATCCGGAAGATTTCGGGATCGGCATTCCAGTTAATATAGCTCAGAATCATACAATAATATTGTTACTAAAATGAAATAGCGAAATGGCGAAATAGCGAGATAGCGAAATAATTATCAATTTTCAATTGTCAATTATCAATTAAACCTGCATTCTGCATTCCTGAATTCTAAATTCCTGCATTAAGATTACTGGTACTTCTTAAGCTCCTGCTGAAATAACCGGTCAAGGTCGGCTGCCAGCTTAGCTTGTTTATTCTCCTGTGCAATATAATTCATCCGCCGGAGAACACCCAGGGCCTGCTCAATGTCTCCTGAATAATAATCCCTCCTCTTCCCCTTGAACATGTAATAGTAATCTAGGTTCTGTGAATAGATCTGGCTGATCCGTACCATGATCTTATTAGCCTTGGCAGTCTCTCCGACTTTGTAGTAATTCTCCGCAAAAGGTATGGTGTACATATTATAGGAGAACTTGGAATCGGGGAATAATTCAAAATATTTATCCATGAGTTTAACCGCTTCTTTATTTTTCCCTATCTCAATCAGTGCCTGGGCTGTGCGAAGCATATTGGTCTTCGGCCTTGCCTGGTTATTTAAACTTTCCGGATCCACGTAAACGTGCGGATCGTTCAGGTTCCCCCAGGCAAACTTGTTCATCAGGAGATCATAGGAGGTGATCGGATCAACTCCTCCCATGTTGGGGATGAAATCTTCCTTAGTGGCTTTGACGGGCATGAATTTGTAAACCCATCCCTGCACCAGGCAGAAAGAATCGACATTAAAGCAGTGATTCACACTGGCGGGTGAGGCAAAATACAAAGGCCGGCGCCAATGGTTGTTTGCAACAAGGTCGAGAAGCATTACATCGTTTTTGTAAAGCTGGTTGGATTTGATGGTCCAATAGATTGTATCCACCATCTTTCCTCTGAGGTATTCCGGCACGATACCATATTTGATGCAGGCAGATGAATCAACCGCCAGTTTGACCTTTTTCGATGGGAAGAATTTCATCTTCTCCCCACTCTGCAGTGGCAGGAAAGTGCGCGGGTCATCGCTTTTTATAAAATCGACAAGGTCTTTCAGGTCGATGTATCCTTTGACACCTATATCATAAAAAGGAACAATATCATTAGCGCCGGGTTGATATTTTTCCTGCGGGATTCCAAAAGGACAAGGTTCCGATTCATAGGCCTTCTTAAAGAGTTCATCGAGGTACCAGGACCCGGAGGCAAGCATCAGGTTTACTACACGCACATCCGTGCGTATGCCTTCAACTTCCTGGTCATACCAGAGCGGGAACGTGTCATTGTCCCCGTTGGTAAACAGGATTCCCTGTTTATCGCAGGAGTTAAGGTAGTTTGCAGCATAATCACGGCAGGAATATTTCCCCGAACGGTCATGATCATCCCAGTTTTCCTTTGCCATGATACCCGGAACAAGGATAAGGCAAATCAATGAAACCAGAAATATGGATAAATTCTCTCTTTTCAGGAGTTTCTTTGCCAGGTTGATCAGGTAGATCACACCCAGCCCGATCCAGATGGCAAATGCATAGGTTGAACCGCAATAGGAATAGTCGCGTTCGCGGGGTTCAAAAGGTTTCTGGTTCAGGTAAACAATGATGGCCAGGCCGGTCATGAGGAACAGCAAAGTGATCACGATGGTTCCTTTGTATTCTTTTTTCAGTTGATAGAAAAAGCCGATCAATCCAAGGATAAAAGGAAGCATGAAATATTTGTTTGTTCCCCTGTTCTTCATGCTGTCGGGCATATGGGTCTGCGGATGGCCGGTCAGCATTTTATCGATGAATGGGATCCCGGTGATCCAGTTTCCATCCTGTGGGCCACCATAACCCTGGATATCGTTTTGACGGCCGGCAAAATTCCACATGAAATAACGGAAATACATCACCCCGGCCTGGTAATTAAAGAAATATTTCAGGTTTTCACCAAAGGTAGGTTTGTATAAGGTCTGTGGTTTCCCATCTTCATTGGTGACATCGATAGGAACTCCCGGACCTCCCCAGTCCTTAAAAAATTTCACCGAGCCTCTTCTCTCACTGCTCCACATGCGGGGAAAGAATGTGGTAAACCGGGAATCATACACAGGAATCGTTCCTTTCCGGTCATCAATAACCATGTATTTACCCGCTTTATCATCTCTTCTGTAGATGGGGCTTCCATCTTCATAACCCACGATCGGGGCATTGTAATATTGACCGGTGAAAAGCGGCCATGTACCATATTGTTCACGGTTGAGATAGGTAACTAAGCTCACCATATCCTTCGGTGCATTTTCGTTGATCGGGGTTCCGGCATTGGCACGGATAACCAGCATGATAAAGGTGGTATACCCGATCAGCAGAAAGGTAAAACAGAGGATGATGGTGTTGAACAGGGGTTTTCCTCTCTTTTTGGTAAAGATAAGCCCGAAGATGATCAGCCCGGTAAGAAGCAGGAAGTAGAAGATCATCCCTGAATTGAACGGCATTCCCATTCCATTGACAAACAGCAATTCTGATTTTCCGGCCAGTTCAGGGAGCCAGGGGATCACGATATACATGATAAAGGCCAGTACTAAAATGGAAAGTATCAGGGTCAGGAGGATTCCCTTTCGTGAGGGTTTGTATTTTTTAAAGTAGATGACAAATGCAAGGGCAGGAATGGTTAACAGGTTCAGNNCGGCTACTTCTTCCCATTTCAGGATGGACCAAAAAACCAGAGAAGTAAACATGGCTGACATGGCATAGACTTCACCTTCCACGGCAGAAAACCAGAAAGAGTCGGTGAATGTGAAGGTGAGCGCACCGGTAAGGCCGGCAGCGAAGATGGTAACCATTTTCCCCCGGGTCATCTCGCCTTCGCCAACCACAATCTTGCGGGCAAAGATGGTGATAGACCAGAACAGGAACAAAACAGCAAAAGCGCTGCAGATTCCCGACATACCGTTGATCATCAGCGCTACTTTTGAGGTATTGCCGAATGCCAGCAGCGAGATCACCCTGCCGATCATCTGCATGGTGGGTGCTCCGGGGGGGTGCCCTACCTGCAACTTATAGGTGGTGGAAATGAACTCACCCGGATCCCACCAACTGGCAGTGGGTTCGAGCGTAAGTAAAAATACAATCGCTGCAATGGCAAAAACGATCCACCCGAGCAGATTGTTGAGCCTTTTGTATTGGTTCATTTAGTAGGAAATTAGCGAAAAGATTCAAAGAGCGAAAGTACAAAATTTGCGCAGATTAAAAAAAATTCTACCTTTGACGCTTCGCGGTTGGCGAGTTGGCGAGCTGGCGAGCTGGCGAGTTGAATAACTCGCGAAATCGCCAAATCGCAAACTAAATAACTAAGTATTGTCCCGTGGTGTAATGGCAGCACCAGAGATTTTGGTTCTCTTGGTCCAGGTTCGAATCCTGGCGGGACAACAAATAAAACAATCTAATACGCCGTAGGTCAATTATTTACGGCGTTTTTATTTTGAACGGGGGACGGTATGGGGGACGGTAAAAAGTGTTTTAGTCGGTATTATGTTTACGGTTATATGCTGTTTATTGACAGTATTTCTTTATCTTTTCATAGGCATCAGTGTATCCTAACTCTCCAGCTTTACTTAAATCCAAACAACCACTGTCTTTCTGTTCTAATAACAATTCTGCACCTCCCCTGAAATAAAAAGCCTCTGCATACTTCGGGTTCAACTCAATGGCTTGAGTATAGTCAACAATTGCTCCTCTGTAATCCTGGAGGAGACCCTTTGCAAGTCCCCTGTTGAAATACCCTTCCGCCTTTGGGTCAATCTCAATGGCCTTAGTATAGTCAGCAATTTCCCCATTATAGTCCTGAATTTCCCCCTTTGCATTTGCCCTATTATAATAAGCATCTGAATAAATTGAGTTTAACTCTATCGCTTGAGTAAAATCAACAATGGCTCCTCTGTAGTCTTGTAGTTCACACTTTGCAACTCCTCTGTCGTTATAAGCATCTGCATACTTTGGGTCAATTTCTAAGGCCATATTATAGTCAGCAATTGCCCCAGTATAGTCCTGGAGTTCCCTCTTTGCTAATCCTCTATTGTAATAAAGTCTTGCATCCTTTGGGTTTAGCTCTAAAGCCTTTGTATAATCGGAAATTGCCCCAGTATAATCCTGGAGATCACTCTTTACGGCTCCTCTGTCGTTATAAGCATCTGCATCCTTTGGATCAATCTCTATGGCCTTAGTAAAATCGGCAATTGCCCCAGTATAGTCCTGGATTTTAATCTTTGCAAGTCCCCTGTTTAGATAATCTTTTGTTGCTTGGCTGTATCCAGTGAAGGCCATTGACAGTACAACTAATAAAAAATAAAACTTTTTCATAATCCTTGTTTCAAAATTAATTTTAACAAGTGTGTTCTCATTTCAGGAATTTACTTTTTGCAATGGGGTACACTTATAGAAAACCATTTTTCCTAACAAAAATGCCCCTGAAACATAGTTATTTAATTCATATACAAACACATACAATTTGTTTTAAAAAATTATATAGGTGCGAATTGTCAAAAGGATGGAATATAAACTTTATTCACTTTATCATTTACAGAAAATAGACTTTTTATCGAGTTTCAGACCTCCAATGATAGATTATACCTTGTTTATTGCAGTAAAACATTTTGATATAAGTAACCTTATCGTGTTGAATGTTTACAGGAGTATATAACGACATAGCAGCCGAATTTGATTGATTGGGGCTAACTGAATTTTGCTGATTACTTCCTCCTCCTTCATCCGTTTTCTCATAAATTAATATTTCACCGCCTTGTCCATCATCGGTAATGCGCTCCGGTGGGCCAATTATTTGATAAAGTTCTGCCTTTGTCTTTCCGATCCATGACTGCATCGTATTTTGAGAAGCAAAACAACTTGTTATAAATACAGCAATCAAAACTAAAAGGAAAATATGAAAGAGGATTTTTCTCATTATCAATATTTTGAACCTTGAATACTAAAAATTAAACACACTATCGTTTAGGTACGTAAACCTTGTTCCCTTTATCATTTATGTAATATTGTCCTCCCTTGGATCCGGTTTTAATGGTTTTGTCCTTACCATAATTTTGTGATTCAGGGCTATAATCACGCGCCCTGGCACCTGATTTACCTGTATAGGTATTACTATTAGGTTTTGTTGAATAATTATCGTGATTTGTTTTATTTGTTGTCGTTTTATAATGAGGTTGAACGTATGTTCCACTTTTTTTTACATATCCTTTCTGATAATGGGAATGAGTGTTAACTTGTGAATAGATCGTACAATGGAAACAAAGTACCATGAATAGTAAAATGATCTTTTTCATCTTTGCAGTTTTAAATCTGACCGAAATATATGAAAAATATGTCAATATGTAGCCGTCAATCAACAATCATTTTAAGTTGACTACATTAGAACAACCTCATTTTGACTATTGACGGAGGGTTGATAATGAAATACCTTTGCCCCAAAGTTTTAATATTAAAACACGGATTATGAAAAATATAACACTACTTCCCACCGACAGAGATACATTAAATCCCGTGTTAGTAAGACTAAATTGCTTGGCACTTGCTTGCCTTGAAGAAAAATATGACAGTAAAATATATTTGGCCAAAAAATATGAACAATGGGTATTTTCTGGCGTTGAAAATCCAATAATGGCAAAGGTTGTGATTTCAGATTCCGCTTATGAGGATTTAAAAAAATCCGGCGTAATTGATCAAACACAAGTTAAGATGCCGGAACAATCTCAATAATACCTGGATAATCTTGTGTATTACTCAAGATGTCATTCTTCATGTCGTTTAAGGTTTTCCCCTCGGGTAATAAATTCCAGTAATAAGCAACAGCGGTATTATAATGTGGAATTCCAGGACACACTAATTTGCCATCTATTAAATTTTTCCAAAAGTTTGTTGTATATCCTATTCCTTTAATAAAATAGGTGGGTTCTACAAATTCATCTTTAATTTTTTCGTTTATTACACCCACGTTTATCGAAACTTGGCATATTAAGAAAATTGTCTCTTTTACTTTTGCCCCCTCCATGTCCTTATGTATTCTAAATATATAAGGTTTAGCGTTGTTAATGCCATAAATTTCTAACTCTTCAATATATTCCTCGTTTTCCATCTTTCCCATGTTTTTTTTGGACAATAATACATAATAAACATGAATGAACAAAAAACGTTCTTTTTACCCGCACTCAATATTTAACATAATCAAATTTTACTGAATAATGAAAACAACGGAAACATTTGAAAACACTATTATTCCCTTCGTTTTTTAGGGTATTCACGCGCGTATGCGCGCACGCGCGCGCGTAAGGGGTTTAATTCTTAATACTAAACAAGTAGGGAAAACAAAGATTTTTTTTAACCTATTTGAAAATTATGCAGTTTTCTTTCTGTTAACATCGGGACAGTATCAAAGAGGAACAACAAACCTCTTTCTTTATCTCGTTCAATCATGTTTTTGAGATTGTTCCTCGGGTTGCTATTTTCATTCCTGCACTTGTGAGCCTGTTCTTCGCCAACAAACTTTGCACTACAAAACTTTGAATCGTCCTTTTGGTTTGAAATATTCCTTCCACAAGATAAACAAACCCGTTCAGGGGTGTTTGTAGTTTGTAACTCCTCCCCCTGAATGAGGTTTACAGGTTTTAACCCTATACTTGAAGTGTTAATTTCTGTAAAGTTCAATTTTACAGGGTCGGTTAATTCCTGTAAGGTTTTGGGGACGGGTTGCAAAAGATCATTCCATTTTTGAGTAATGAGGTTCCCGATTGTTTCCTGAATATTTTGTTTCCCGTATTTGTTGACCAGTTCCCTGAAACGGTTTCTTTTCTTATAATAGTTTTCCCGATTTGTTTCTTTTAGGTCGCTCCAATAGGTGGGAATTCTCCCCTTGGTTAAAATATAGAGTTCAGGCGGGGTTAAATCGGTTTCCTGTATGGTACTGTCATAAAACAACAAGCCGTTAAAATTACCTTGTAACAGTTCTAACAGGCGTGAAATTTTGCCTTTATCCGTCATATCTTCCAGGGTTATTATCCCGTAGGGTTTCAGGTCGTTCATTTTAACATATTTCAGTTCAAACCTTAATATGTTTTCATGTTGATCGAATTGTAACCCCTTATTGTAAACCTTTACAAAATATCTTTGATATTCGCACTCCCTGAAATATTTTTTTTCGCTGTGTTCCTGGGTAAACGGGTTTCCTTTATGGTTTATAATCGACCGTAGAACCTCGTTAACCGGGAACGGAGAAATAACATTAACGCCGGTTTCAATGTTTTCAATTTTGCAGTTAACCAGGTTGAGGTTAAACCGGTCGGAAATGTCCTGAATAGTCCAGTCCAGGGACGAGAAAGTGAAATCATTATAGTTTTGATCCTTTCCGGTGTTTGTGATATTCCAGTATTTGTGTAAACTCCCTGAAATGTAAGTGTACTGATTATTTATTATAACAATGGTTAAACCGTTAAACTTTGTCCGATATTCTTTTATTTCCCCTGTCCTTGTGTTTGTTTTTTGTTCCCATTCCAGGAAAGGGAGTTCCCGGAGTGCGTTAATATCCGGGTTAAGTACCTTTATTTTTACAAAATCAATCAATGGTACCTGTATTTTTTTGGCTCTGTTTTTCAACTAATTTTTTGAATCTAACCTCCGCTTCGTCGAAAGTTCTGCAACTCCAAGTTTTGCCAAAATCTTCATCACCGGGAAAAACTTCTCGTTCAGGGATCAATTTGCCTTTGAATAATGCTTGGGGTTTGATTTGAACTGTGAAGACCTCAAAATAATTCAAATTTTCAGCAACCTCCTGACGGTATATGCACACTTTATCATTTCGGAGTACTTGTGTATAGGTGAACCCGTTTTTCTTTAAAATTAGGGGTAGGGGTTTCATTTTATTGAACCCTCCCATGTTTGTACTTTGTGGATAAAATTGATTGTACGGAGTTCTGAACCTCCACACTCTTATACAAAATACGCCCCCCGATCCGGTAACTTTGTAATGTGCCGTCTTTGCTGTAATAGTGGAGGGTACTTAATGAAATTTTAAGAAGATCGCAAACCTCTTTCCGTGTTAAGTATTCACCGTTTGCGTTGGTTTGTGGGGTTTCCGCCGGCCTGAATTGTTGTAGTTTTTCTTCAACAATGCTCCCGATAATGTCCCGGAAGTCTTTTAGGGGGGTACTGTGTAAAATGATTGTTTCCATAATTTACTGATATTTTCAGCAAATATGGAACAATCTGAAGCCCTCTAACAATCCGTAAACCGTCCGGACTGTTGAGTAATTTCAATGCAATTAGGCTAAATCGGATAGTTTTGGAAACTTTATTCGTTTGGTATCGGAAAGGGTGTTTTTCTTTGGGTTCATTTCTTTTATAAGGTTTTCCAGTGTTGTATTTATTTCAAAATGTTCCCAACATTGTTTAGCAAACCCTGTAAAATTGGGTTCGCCATTATGAACGGGTGTTTCCAGAAAATCATTTTTAACTAATTCGGTAAACAAATAGCCAAATTGAGCGGGTGATCCCTTCCATTTGATTTTCTGTAAAGGTTCGAATTGATTTTCTTGGTCAGGGAGTTCCATTACTTGTTTATAATACTCAAGTTCAAATTTTAGGTATCGGATGACTTTCTGATCAATAGGATTATTTTCAATTGGAATTCCATTCAGTTTATTGATTTTCTCTAAATCTGTTATACTTCTAATTAGATATTCACATTTTGCCTTATTTGTCGTTAATTGCATAATATTTTCTTCAATTTCAGATACGGTAGCCTTGAATAATGAACTAAAATAGAAAGATGAAGTCATTTTTTGTAGTTCTATGTCATTAATGATGACCAAACTGTTAAATCTCCATTCTGTCAATAACGATATAAATTGGGTCTTTACTGTAAGTGTCAGATTGTACCAATTTGAATCGTTTTCAAATTCAGATAGATTCTTAACTTCAGGAATTTCAGCTTCAGGGTTTTTGAAAAATGGTTTATATTCCTTGTGATCCGCTAAAATGTTCATACTATTTTTTTGTTATAGGATTGGATAGTCCCAAAGATAGCAAATAACTATCTCTTGGAGTGTAGGGCGAATTATCTTTCATTGGTCGATATAGTCATCGACTTAAAGGAAAACATCGTTAAAACCTTTGTTTGAGTGTGGTTTCACAAGGTCGGTTAAAAATTGGAAAACTTACTTTTTTACAGCCTTTAATGGTTTTATGAAATAAGGGTGAATGCTCAATTTATCGGCGTTCTGTTCCTGGGTGATCTTTATGTATTTCATGAATGCCTTTTCCGTCCGGTGTCCGGTGATCTTCATTATTGAAATGGCGGGAACCTCCGCTAAAAACATATTGGTTGCAAAACTTCTCCGGGCGGTGTGAACGGTTACGAGTTCCCATTTCTGTTTTTTCTGTTCAAAACTCAAACCACCCTCCGTTTTATTCAGAATGACCGTTTCCTGAAAGTGTTTAATATTGCAAAGTTCTTTAAGATACTCGTTCATTTTTTGGTTACTGATCGGCCGGGGTGTCCCGCCGTCGTATTTCTTCAATATCTCTTTTATCGTCCAATGGAGGGGAATTATGACCGTTTCCCCGGTCTTTTGGGTTTTAACCTTTAACTGTGTTCCGTCCTTTATAAATTTATCCGGGGTGAGCTGTGAAAGATCGGAAAACCGTAAACCTGTGTAACAACCAATTAAAAACAAATCCCGCACTCTGTCATATTTCTTATTTTCTGACAAGTCCAGATTGTAGAGGGTTAACAGGTCGTTATCATTCAGGTAAATAGTGTCTGCCGTTTCCTCCGGTTTGCGAAAATTACGGTGTTTGTGTCCCTGGTTTGTTGTATAACCCATGTCATTTGCGTAATTCATGAAAACTTTGATCTGTTTTATATGTCTCCCAATGGTATTGGGTGTATATCCCGTTATAAAAGTCTCTTTTTTAATTTCCCTTTTGACAGTTTGAAGATATTTTATAAAATTTTCGTAAAAGTCCATATTGATATCGTCCAGGGAAATTACCTTTTTCAGGGTGTTTTGGTAGTCTGTGAGAACGTTTAACGTATTATTGTAACTAACCATTGTCAGCGGTTTTTTGTTCGTTTTAGAGATATATTCCTGAACCGCACTCAAAAAGGTATGTTTTTGGATTGTCTTTATTGCTACCGGGTTGAGGATCGGGCGGAGTTCCTCCGTTAACTGATCCAATATGACCCGGCCGTTTTTCGTGACATGATCCCGGGCGGTATTCATTACACGGGTTTCAATAGTACTTAACCGAGTGTTGAGGTTCTGCAGTTCTGTTTTGAGGGGTTTTATTTCCTTTGCCCTGCAGTCCGACGAATTCCACAATTTTGGGTTAATCTTTTCACCGGTCGAAAGTTTGATCCTGTTTTGTTTGTATCTATAAACAAGGAAAATAGGGGTTTTAATCTTTAACCGACGGGCGTTTTCCTTTATATATTCGCTCCGTTTTTCTTTTGGGTACTTTTGAGAGTTGCTCTTATAATTTATAAGGGGTTCCTTTAGAATGAAAGTTACTGATCCTGCCATAAGAAAGATTTTAAGGTTTGAACAGGACAAAGATAATACAATATTGTGTAAAGTGGACGGTATAGGGGACGGTAAAATGAGTTTTTTATGAACAATTTTGTATTTATCTGAGTTTCTCTAAAATTAAAAACCCCGTTATTAGCGTGGTTCAAGTTCCAGTTTAGGGTAATCGTAAATAAAGGGTGATAGTCCTGGCGGGACAACTTGATTTTTCACAAAACCATTGATTTTATTCATAAATCAATGGTTTTTTATTGGGGGTTATGTCAAATTCGTGTCAAAATAATTTTAAACTTATTCAATTTATATTGTACGGAGAACCTTATTAAATAGCTGAAATTAAGCAGGTTGTTTAAGGTCAATCCGAAATTCAATAAGGGTTTTAAACATTGAATATACAATCGGACACACAACTACATGGGAGGTTGACAAGGTTTTTAATCTGTAAAACCAGATTAGAATCATTAAGGGATGATTTTTAAGTTCAAATAAGATCTAATCGGCCTATGGTTTCAGATTCGATTGAACTTTTTATCGTTTATTGGCTTTCCTGAAAATACATCTCGACATTAATATTTTCATAGTGCATTCCCACGTCAGAATAACTGTCATTTGGAAGATACCTATCAGTCTTTTATATTTGTACTCCATAAAAACCTAAAACAGTTATGAAATCAATCAAATTCAACGACCAAGAACTCGAATTTATTCGAGACCAATATCAAATGGAACTGGAAGAAGCGGAGAAATATGTTGAGAGTCTCAGGACTATAATTAAAAAGCTGGGTAGTCCCATACCAAAGAAAATTGCGGAACCAGTAGAAAAAATTCCGAAGAAACGCGACCGAAAACCTAAGCTGATAAAAGAAGAGGTTTTAGTTAAACCGATCAAGAAAAAACGGAAACCAAGGAAAGATAAAGGAAGTATTCGGGTAAAACCGGTTAAACCGGTTAAACCAGAGGTACAATCAAAAACACCTGTTTTGAAAACAGATGAACAATCTAAGAAAAAACTTGCACCTAAGAAAAAGACAAAGAAAAGGAGCTATAAGTCCAAAGGAGTGTTTTTAACACCATTATCAAAGCCATTGAAGAAAAAAGCTATTGTGGAACCTCCTTTACCAACAGAAACAACTCCAGAAAAAGTTGAAAAGGATTTAACCATCCAAGATTCTTAGATTCTTAATGCCAATAAAAAAGGGGAGCGATCCCTTTTTTTTAGAGGGAATTAATTCCACACAAAATTATTCTGTAGTGGAAAATCCGCTCGCTTTGACCAGTCTTCAACTGAATAATCTGACCGCCCCACTCTAATGATATTTAAGAGATTAAGATGGTCGACCAAAATCGGCCGAGGGTGGTCACAACTTTCGGTTTTTCCAAAATAGCAGGTAATGTTAAAAAAAAGTGATTAAAATCTGAGTAACTAATCAGTTTTAAAAATA
>PLMO01000118.1 GCA_003142515.1 Bacteroidales bacterium | reverse complement strand
AGGTGGGGCACTTTGCGGTTAAAAAAGGCACAAGGCACGAGGGACCAGGCATGAGAGGAAGGCAATAGGGTAATTGAAAATTGAAAATATTTCGCTAATTTAATCCTCAGGGCTTCTTTTCGTAATTCTTCCATTTTTCTGCATCACCGGCAAAATCGTTATAGTATTTTGCCTTTTCCATATCCCCTCTTGCCCGGTATATTAAACTCAGGTTCTTGCAAACTTCATAGCCGGGGTTTCGTTTAGCAGCCAGTTCCCAGTATCTGATTGCAATTGTGGTGTCCCCCTGCATGATAAAATAATACCCGATGTTAAAATAGGGAACATCCAGGNNGGATTGATCTGCAGCACCTTCTGGTAACAAATAATGGCACTGTCAGGCTTGTTTTCCTTGCGGTATGCCATAGCCATATTCTCCCATGCAGGCTGTAGCTCAGGCCGCAATGCGATGGCTTTCTTCAGAAAAATGAGTCCTGAATCTACTTTGGGTGAAAAATTAATATATACCGTGGCCAGGTCATTCAATGTTGTATAGTCCTCGGGATATATCTTCAAAGCCTTGCGGAGATGGAATACGATCACCTGCTGCAATTGTTCATCGACACTTCCGTTCTGCTGATAATTGGGATCCTTGTAAACCTCCGCCGTCAGGAATTCGGCAAAATCAACATTGGCCTTGACCGATTGATCAAGGTATTTAATATCCGAGGTATAAAGATCATGAAGATTGCGCCATTCATAGTTCCGAATGATAGTCATAGCCGTACAGGGAATCAGAAGCAGGACAATGACCACAACGATTTTTGACCGTTCATTGAATTCGATGGTAAGACTCATGGGTTCGGTGCGGAAAACCCTGAAGATGACATAAACTAAGGCGATGACGAATCCCAGGGAGGCATTAAACACAAACCGTTCGCCAACAATCCCTGCAACCGGCGTCACTACATTGGTACAAATCGCAATGGCGATGAAATAATAAAGGATCGCGAACGAAAGAATATGTTTTTCCCTGAATTTCCGGATGGCATAAACGAAAAGACCAAGATGAATAATAAAAGAGATGTTCACCAGGATATTTCCCCAACCGGGAACAGGGATCATATTGTACCCGTAATAATAGAGCAAAGGATGTGGAAAGATCAGGATCCTCAAATAAAATAACAATGTCATCAACCCGGTGCCTATTCGTATCCATAGGCCCTTCTCCATGAACAACGGGTTTTCAATAAAGGAATTCATATGAATGGCCTTTGGAAGGAACAGCCGGGGAATGAATTGAGCCATCAATCCAACGAGCAATATAGCAGCAAATATCCAGAGGAGCTTTTTCGGTTTCATGCCGGTGAAGAAATACAACACCAGGGGGTAGAGCGCAACGAAAGGCAGGATGGAAGATTTGCACAGGTAACCCAGGATAAATACGATCAGCGCTGCGAAGAGATAGATGATCTTATTCTTGTCGGTATACCGCAGAAAAAAATGCAAACCACCGAGTCCGCAGAGAAATGACAACAACTCATCCCGGTTTTTCAGGCTGGCTACCACTTCTGTATGAACCGGGTGCGCCATAAAAAGTAGGGTGATCAGGAACGGGAAAAGGATATTATAATTCTTCAGCAAGCGTTTAAGTATGAAAAACAGCAGGGTCGAAATCCAAAAATAAAGAAGCATATTGATGATGTGGCTCCAGCCGGGTTTCTGACCTCCCCACAGGCCGTATTCAATGGCAAAGGTCATTTTAACAATTGGACGGTAATCGGTCTGCTGGCTCCCCACATTGCCTTTGGTTTCCACATAGAAAGAGGAAAATATTTGGGGAATCGCCGCAAATCCTTTTTTAACGAGTTCGTTCTGTGGGCCAGTAACGAAATTATCATCCACGGACCATTTATTGAGAACTGTATTCCCGTATAAAATAACAGAGCACACAAAGAAGAAAAGAACAAAATAACGGTTGGCTTTCTTTGAATAATCCACATTTATGATCCTTTTTTTAGGAGGAATGCGGGTTTTACCAGGGACGGCGCCAGTATCACTTTTCGGATTATTACCCGAAAAAGAGCGTGTCGGCGGATCTTTCAACGATCTGTTTTTCTTATTATAGGAAATATCCATGGTTTATAAGAAGAACTGTAAATATAGGAATTTTACCCCAACCCGATTCAGCTTATCCTTCAATGTATCGTGCCAGTTCTACAAAGTCTGCCACACTCAATTGTTCCGCACGTTTATCCAATAAGGCCTGAATTCCGGGAACAGGTGTTTTCCCCACCGGGATCATTTCTTTCAAAGCATTCCGTAATGTTTTCCTGCGCTGGTTGAAAGCAGTTTTCACTGTTAAAAAAAAGAGTTCCTCGTTGCAAGCCAGTCGTGTTATCATATTTCTCTTTAAACGGATGACGGCCGATTTGACTTTTGGAGGAGGATAAAACACCGATTCATTCACTGTGAATAGGTATTCGATATCGAACCATGCTCTCAGCAGCACACTCAGGATGCCATATTTTTTTGAACCCGGAGGTGAAGCGATCCGCTCAGCCACTTCTTTCTGGAACATGCCGATCACCTCCGGAATTGAGTTCCTGCTTTCAAGCACGCGGAACAGTATCTGGCTGGAAATGTTGTAAGGAAAGTTTCCTATGACCGCGAACGGAGCAGGAATAACCGTAAGATCCGCTTTCAGGAAATCCTGTTCCACCAGCTTTCCGGAAATTGCGGGATAATGCTCCTGAAGATACATTACTGATTCTCTGTCGATCTCAAAAAAAAACGGATTCAACGCAGGATTTTCAAGAAGGTATTTTGACAGGATACCGGTTCCTGGTCCGACTTCAACAACATTGATAACATCCCCTGAAAGGCAGCCTATGATCTTGCGGGCAATGTTCTCATCATGGAGGAAATGCTGGCCCAGGTATTTTTTCGGTCGTACCATTTTAGAATCCTTTATCTCCCCTCAACGACCGGAATCGTTTCCGGGATTCAGGAACATAGATGCTGCCGGGATATTTGCTCATCAGGGATTCATAATAAGTCATTCCCTTCGCCTCATCTTTGAGATCTTCCTCGTTCATGCGTGCGCGGAAGAATAGTGCCTGATCTGCCAGTACATCATCGGGATACATTTTTACAATTGTTCCCAGCAGGGTATCGGCTTCCTTGAATTTTTCCTCTTTTCTCAGAATATTCGCTTTTTCCATGTACATGTGTGGAAATATCGTATGATCCTTGAATGCCAGGGCAATCGAATCCAATGTTTTCAGGGCATCTTCATCCNNGCTTTCAGGATATCCAGCTGTGACTGTGCCCATTTGAATTCGCCGATGTAAAAGGATAACTTGGCATTTTTAAACTTTGCGGTTTCCCCGATCTCATCGTTTTTGAAATCCATGTAAACCTGCTGGTACAATAGAGTAGCTTCCCATACATTGCCGGTAAAAAGGTAAATATCGGCCAGTTCAAGCTTTACCTGTGATTTTAGTTTCAAGTCGATATCGTTCCGTTCCACAATTTTCGATAATACCGTGATGGCCGCTTCATTTTTTTCAAGAAAAAAAGCATCCAGGTGAGCCAGGTTTTTCGTAAGAATAACTGATTGAACCCGGTTATCCGTTTGAGTGATCTCTGTTTCGAATTCCTTTTCCAGTTCGGTCAATGATTTTTGCGATGGATTGGGATGTGAAACCATCTGAATGAACCGTGTATTCAGCAGTTCCGTGCGGCTTTCATCATAAAACGGATATTCTTTCCCTTTCGACACCAGGTATTTATAGGCTTCGATCGCAGATGCATATTCCTGGTTTGAGATCGCCATTTTTGCCAACTGGAAAACCCTGCCACCGTCTTCCTTTAAACGCCGGTCGAGCGACCGGGCCTGGATCAAGGCTAGTTCAAAATCTTTTTGCTGAATGGAATACCACCAAAGCATTTCTGAATAATAGGTCTTATCAGGTTCCTTCTGCGACTTTTCGAGCAGGTATTTCCGGAATAACTCGTTCTTTGAATTATCCGGATCATTTCCAAGGTCGAATTGTAAATGGTCTTCGATGGTAGATAGATAAGATTTGTTAAGTTCCAGGAGGTTAAAATATTCATCAAGCACTTTTTTGAATTCCCCTGTCCGCTCATAGATCATCGCCAGTTCAAATCCGAAGGGATAGGAATTGTTCAGGATCTGACGGCCTTTCAAATAAACCTTTTCGGCATATTCATTTTCATTCCGCATGATGAAGGCATTGGCAAGATCAAAAATCTGTTGNNGTATTTCAGCGCATCCTTATCATTTTTCTGTGCTGTTTTGACTAATTTTTCCGCTTTATTGTAATCCTGGATCTCAACCAGGCAGAAAAAATAATAGGTATAGAGGTAAGAAGAGGGTTTCAACGCATACAACCGTTCATAAACCTCGGCTGCCTTGGCATATTCTCTATCCTGGAAGAACTGCATGGCAATCTGCTCATCATTATTATCCGTAGCATTCGTCTGGAATGGTAGTATCGGATTTGTGGTCGGATGATCCTGGGCAAGGCAGTGAATGGTGAATAGTGAAAGGTGAATAGTGAATAAGACAAAACAGAAAATTCGCTGGTGCATAAAAAAACATATTATTGCTGATTCAACCGGTTGATGGCGATCCATGCCATGAGTCCTATTCCTGTTTGAAGGCAGTGTTCATCCACATCGAATGTATTCGTATGCATATTGGAAACGATGCCTCTTTGTTCATTCCTGATCCCGAGCCGGTATAGACAGGAAGGAACCTCGTTGGCAAAGTAGGCAAAATCTTCCGATGTCATGCGCGCATCAATGTCAATAACGTTTTTTTTTCCAAGATAGTCTTCCGACCATTCACGGATTTTAGAGGTCAGTGGGGCATCATTGTCGAGGAATGGATATCCGTGTGAGATCCTCACCTCACAACTCCCTCCCATGGCTGTTGCGATCGACGATGCCATGTGGGTGATCTTTTCATGAATGGATTTTCGCCAGGATTCATCATAGGTCCTGACGGTACCTTCGATGGTAACCTTGTCGGGAATAATATTTGTACGGCCTTCACCCGAAATCTTTCCGAAAGAAACCACGGTAGGGGTGATGGGATTTGCGTTCCGGCTGACGATCTGCTGCAGCGCTACAATGATATGGGATGCGATCAGGATGGGATCTACCAACAGTTCAGGTGTTGCTGAATGGCCGCCTTTGCCTTTTACGGTAAGGAAAATCTCATCTGTAGAAGCCATGCAAGGCCCGGCTTTCAAACCGATCTTTCCCACATCCACCGTGTTGATCACGTGCTGCCCAATGACGGATACGGGTTCCGGATTCTTCAGTACGCCTTCGCGGATCATACGGATGGCGCCGCCGGGATAGGTTTCTTCGGATGGCTGAAAGATCAGTTTCACACTTCCTTCAAACCGTTCTTTGACCCGGTTCAGGATTCTGGCTGTTCCCAGCAAGCTTGCCATGTGAACGTCATGGCCACAGGCATGCATTTTTGAAGGTACCAGCGATTTGTATTCAACCGCATTCTCTTCACGGATCGGCAGTGCATCCATATCGGCCCGTAAAGCGACGTTTTTTGATTCCGGGTTGATGCCATTGATAATACCGACAATTCCGGTTTCCGCTACTCCTTTGACATAGGTGATCCCGTATTCATCGAGCTTTTTGCAAATGAATTCCGACGTTTTGAACTCTTCGCAGGAAAGTTCGGGATGCTGGTGAAGGTGGCGGCGGATCCCGCGTATTTCCTCGAAATATTCGGAAGAAAGCAGTTTTATGTGGTCCTTTAGATTATTCATAGCCAAAAGCCAATTAAGAATCCAAAGATATTACAAATTATCCTTCTTTACTGTCTTCTTATCTGCCTTCTTTCACCGCGAAGACGCTAAGGCGCAAATAAAATCTTTCTTTGGGAATCATCTTTTTTACTTAATACTCTGTAATGAGAAAAATTAAGTTAAACAGATGTCAGCAACTATTAGCGTTATTTAGCGTCTTCGCGCCTTTGCGGTGAATACTTATCTCAAGGAATAGCACCAGAAGATTTTACCGGATAAACGACTTTTCGCTATTTCGTTACTTATAATGGTATATTCCCGTGTTTTTTCGGAGGATTGGTCTTGCTCTTGTTCTGAGTCAGTTCAAGTGCCTGGATCAGTTTCATCCTGGTGTGTTTTGGGTAGATGATCTCATCGATATAACCCAGTTCAGCGGCTTTGTATGGACTGGCAAAGGTTTTCCGGTAGTCATCAACGGCAGCGGTTCGCTCTTCTTCTTCCAGTCTTCCTTTGTGAATGATATTTACTGCGCCTTCAGGACCCATGACGGCAATTTCACCCGTCGGATAGACAAAGTTTATATCGGCTCCAATGTGTTTGCTTGACATCACATCATAAGCTCCTCCATAAGCTTTACGGGTGATCAGTGTAATTTTTGGCACCGTAGCTTCAGAGAAAGCATAAAGTAATTTCGCTCCGTGTTTGATAATACCACCGAATTCCTGGTTCGTTCCGGGAAGGAACCCGGGAACATCTACAAAGGTGATCAGCGGGATGTTGAAACAATCACAGAATCGAACAAAACGGGCAGCTTTGACCGAGGAGTTGATATCAAGAACACCGGCAAGGTAGGCCGGCTGATTTGCCACAATACCCACCGGTTTACCACCCATACGGGCAAAACCGGTCAGGATATTCATCGCATAATGAGGCGCTACTTCAAAGAAATTATGGTTATCAACGACCGTAGTGATGATATCTTTCATATCGTATGGTTTGTTAGGGTCAGCCGGAACAATAGTCTGAAGCTTCTCATCCATACGCATGATATCATCTGTACAGGGTTTGGTTGGAGGATCCTCCATATTATTTGATGGCAGGAAGCTCATCAATTCGCGGATCATCATGAGTGCCTGTTCGTCATTTTCGGCAGCAAAATGAGCTACTCCGCTTTTGGAATTATGAGTCATTGCACCGCCTAATTCATCCATTGTCACCTCCTCGTGAGTGACTGTTTTTATGACTTCAGGTCCGGTCACAAACATGTAACTCGTATCTTTAACCATAAAAATAAAGTCGGTCATAGCAGGCGAATACACTGCTCCCCCGGCACAGGGTCCGAGAATTGCGGAAATCTGTGGGATCACGCCGGAAGCCATGACATTCCTGTAAAAAATATCAGCGTATCCGGCCAGGCTTTCCACTCCTTCCTGGATCCGGGCGCCACCCGAATCGTTAAGGCCAATTACAGGAGCGCCAACTTTCATCGCGGTATCCATGACCTTCATCACCTTATCCGCGTTAGCCCGGCTCATAGTACCACCAAATACGGTAAAATCCTGGGCAAAGACGAAAACTATGCGACCATCGATCTTTCCATATCCTGTCACCATACCATCACCCAACACTTTATTTTTGTTCATGCCAAAATCATGGCAGCGATGGGTTACCATTTTATCCATCTCAACGAATGTGTTCGGATCAAGTAACATTGCGATCCGCTCCCTGGCAGTCTTTCTGCCAGCTTTATGTTGTTTGGCAATTTTATCCAATCCCCCTCCCAACTCAGCAAGGTCATTTTTCTTTTCGAATTCTTTGTATTGTTCTTCTAAAGTTTGCATATCTAACTTCGAATTATGAATTTTGAATTTTGAATTATGAAGTATCAGGTATTAGGTTCCTGGTTTTGGGGATTTCGCTATTTCGCTACTGCGCCATTTATCATCCGAGTTTGATCATGATCTGGTGGGTATTCACTGTTTCCCCCTCATTTACAAGAATCTCTTTTACAATCCGGTCTGCTGTAGCCTTGAACTCGCTTTGCATTTTCATGGCTTCAACCACGATTAATGTTTGTCCTGCGGTCACGTTCTCACCAACTGATACGGGGATCTTAACAACCTTCCCGGGCATCGGTGAAGAGATTTCATTCTCTCCTTTATGTTCTGTTCCTTGTAAGCGATTGTGCAGGTATTTTGTTTCGGCATCAATGATCTCGGCAACAAATGAGCGGGCAAAGGTGTTCGCGATGTATTCCCTGTTTGATGCTCCTTCTATCAGCTCAACATTGTAAGAATGCCCGTTGTAAAGGATCGAATAAATGCCCTTCTCCAACATCACTACATCCAGCTCATATTTCAGGTCATCCACTGCAAGGAGTACTTTGTTTCCTGCCCTGTTCAGCAGTTCGATCCGCGCTGTGCGATGCTCCAGTTTGATTTCATATGCCATAGAGTTTGACTTTTATAATCGTAACACACTTCTTTTGCGTCCGAAATCCTTCCAGGTGGAGGCTAATCCATCTGTGAATTTCCGGGGTTGGACTTTTTCGATCTTATCGAGATAATCTATAAAACATGCGATCATCGCCATGTCTTCATATTCGGTCCCGCATAATTTTGGGGTAAAAAGCCGGTCGTTGTTTTTTTCAATAAAATGGGTGTTGTATTTTCCTTCGATAAAATCGGGAATATCCATGATTCTTTCAAGGAATTTAATATTGGTCTTCACCCCGGTAATTTTATACTCATAAAGGGCTCTGCGCATACGGGCGATCGACTCAGGTCGGGTTTTACCCCAGGAGATCAATTTTGAGATCAGCGGATCATAATGCATGGGGATTTCGTATCCTTCATAAACATATCCATCATATCTTACACCCAATCCCAGTGGAACAGTGATATGTGTTACGACACCTGGCTGAGGCATGAAGTCATGATCGGGATCTTCCGCATAGATCCGGCATTGGATGGCATGGCCGTTCTGCCGGAGTTCCTCCTGCCTGAATGTCAGAGGCAGTCCATTTGCAATGTTGATCTGTTCTTTCACAAGGTCAACACCCACCACCCTTTCCGTGATCGGATGTTCAACCTGTAAACGGGTATTCATCTCCAGGAAATAATATTCCAGGGCATCGCTTACGATGAATTCAATGGTACCTGCACCTTCATAATTCACGGCTTTTGCGGCGGCGATCGCAAATTTCCCCATTTCATTCCGCAGTTCAGGCGTCATCAAAGGAGAGGGCGTTTCTTCAATGACCTTCTGATGCCGTCGCTGGATAGAACATTCGCGTTCGAACAAATGGATCACATTTCCCTGGCGGTCGGCCAGGATCTGGAATTCGATATGGTGCGGCGATTCAATGTATTTTTCAATATAAACGGAATCATTGCCGAAGGCATTCATTGCCTCTGATTTTGCGGTGCGAAAGGAAGGAAGCATATCATGATAGTCGCGCACCAGCCGCATTCCTTTTCCACCACCACCGGCAGAGGCTTTGATCATCAGCGGAAACCCGATCTGTCCGGCAATTTCCAACGCCATGTTTTCATCCGTGATCTTCTCTGTGGTACCGGGAACAACCGGTATGCCTGCTTTTGTCATGGTCTGCCGGGCCATGATCTTATCCCCCATCGTTGCAATGCAATATGCCGAAGGTCCGATAAAGATAATCCCTTCCTGTTTGCAGCGATCCGAAAAAGCTGCATTCTCCGACAAAAAACCATACCCCGGATGAATGGCATCAGCTCCAGATTTCTTTGCCGCTTCAATAATGTTATCGATGTTTAAATAACTTTCCTTCGATGGCGCCGGGCCGATGAAATAAGCCTCTTCAGCATACCTGACATGCATGGATTTGCGGTCAGCTTCCGAATAAACTCCTACGGTTACCAATCCCAATTCCCGGCATGACCGCATTACACGGATAGCAATTTCACCCCGGTTTGCTATGAGAACCTTCCTGATCATACATTCATCTTTTGAAAATATTATTTGTGAATAGATTCACAATCAACTGATTTCTTATGTTATCACGAACGAAATTATAAATATATGTTAAACCAACAAAAATAAATATGTTAATGTTTTATAAAAAGCCGGGGTTATCTTCTCAGCGAAATCTTATTTTGTTATGCTGGAACTTGAAGGCTGGGGAACACAAACATATCTACGATTGGATGATTTACGATTGACGATCGAATTGTCAGATTGACGATCGACGATTTTTAACTTGAATAATCGAAAATCATTAAATCGTAAATTCATTCTGAAATCGGAAATCTTCCAATCGTAAATTCTGTTCTTTCCCGATTTTTCCGATATTTGCTGAAAAGAGAAAATATGAAGGTTCCTCTATATCTACTAATTTCACTCCTCATAATCAGTATTTTTTCCTGTCGGAACGCTGAACAGAAGAAAGAATCACGGAACGGAAAAAGTATCGTTGCCCAACCAAAGAAATTGACTGCCATTGATACATTGCTTGCCGACCTGGAAATCCTGAAGAAGGACACCTCCCTGCGGCATGCTTCTTTCTCTTATGTAATCAACGATTACAGCACAGGAAAACCGGTACCGGTCACCAGCTCTAATCCCGACATGAGCCTGGTTCCTGCCTCGGTTATGAAAGTCTTTACGACAGCCGCTGCATTGGAAATACTGGGAGAAGGCAGGTCATTCAGGACCTCTCTCCAGTATAACGGAAAAATCGAAAACCGCATTCTGAAGGGGAATCTCTACATCAAAGGTGGCGGTGATCCCACCTTTGGTTCTCCGGCCACCCTTGACCGTTGGGGAAAAACCGTCAGGGATCTCGGTATCGATTCCATTACAGGCAGTGTGATCGGAGATCCAACGATATTCAACCATTTCACTATCCCTGCCACCTGGACATGGGGAGAACTCCTCCTTCCATATTGCGCACCGGCCAGCGGGCTGACTTATTCCGGAAATGTGTTCCAGGCGAAGGGATCAAAAGCAAAAAAAGGAAAATACAAACCGGCGGAACAGGATATTCAGCCGGAGATCCCGGAACTCGAGGTGGAAAATGATATCACAGATGCCGAGGATGCGCCTGCAGAAACCTTCCTGCAGGGCAATCCCACCGCCCTCCGAATGTCGATACAGGGAACGGTTGACAAAGGAAATGTTTTTTTCCCATACAGCGGTGTCATCCCCGATCCTGCCCTGACTGTCGCGAATGATTTGAAGAAAAAACTGATTGCGTTGGGGATCCGCGTTGCCGGGCCGGCGGTAGATATCGAGAATGCTGATTCCGCAGTTCTCTCCACTGTACAAAAGGACAGAAAAGAGATTGCTGCCGCTTTTTCACCTTCAGTTGCTGCATTGGTGACGCTCACCAACCTCCATAGCAATAATCTATTTGCAGAGCACCTGAGCAAGCAGATCGGGTTGTCGAGATTCCACAGCGGCTATTCCGAATCGGGATGTAAAGCAGTTCTGCAATTCTGGAAATCGAAAGGGATCGATACGGATGGCATGTTTCTCTACGATGGCTGTGGCGTTTCACGGTACGATGGCATAACTTCACGACAACTGGCTGACATGCTCTACTACATGACCACTTCCCCTGCTTTCAACACATTTTACAATTCCCTTCCCCTGGCAGGAGTATCCGGGACACTTGCAAAATACATGAAAGGGACAAAGGCCGAAGGCAATCTGCGTGCAAAAACCGGCAGCATTTCCCGCGTGAAAAGTTATGCCGGTTATGTCCGCACCGCTTCAGGGAAACGGTTTATTTTTTCGATCCTTGTCAACAACTTTACTTGCAGCGGACCAGAGATGGTCAAAAAATTGGAAAAGATAATGGTAGATATAGCTTGTATAAAATGAATCGAATCTTTCTGTTTCTTTTTATTTCCTTGTTCTCCGTTTCTCTTCTTTCCTGCAAACACGGAGGGGAGAAGAATCAGTCCTTGATAAAAACCGATTCCACTGCTTTCCGGCTCAGCGAAAAAGCAAGGCATGACTCTCTGTTCATTGAACTGAACCAGTTTCTCAACGATCCTTGTTTCAAGAGCGCCATCGTAGGGTATACCATCTATGATTTCACCAGGGGATTGCCAAAGCTGATATTCGAGCATAATGCTGCGCTGGGGATGGTTCCTGCATCTATACAGAAGATACTGACCACGGCAGCCGCACTGGAGATCTTTGGTGAACCCATCTATCATGAAGTCACCATTACCAATCTTAACAGCATCAACTGGCGTGCAAACCGGTTGTTGCAAAAAATCGGACAGAAGAAATACGGTAAGTACGACTTCCTGCATGGCACGCAGGCCGTGATGGAATACTGGCAAGATAAAGGTGTGGACATGACAGGACTTTATATGTATGATGGCAGCGGACGATCGCATGACAATATCGCCAGTCCAAGACAACTGGGAGAGGTACTTTTCAAGATGACCACCTCCCCCGTTTTCNNGGACGGATCCGCGCGAAGACCGGTTCCCTCGGGGGTGTCAGAAGTTATGCCGGTTATGTGAAAACATTAAGCGGGAAAAAGCTTATTTTCACCCTGATCATCAACAATTACAATTGCAGGACAAACATCCTCAAGCAGCGGGTGGAGGATCTCATGCTCGGGATGGTGAAAATGTAAGGGAAATGGATCAGACAAAGGATTGAAGGTCGTATAGTTTCCTGTATGCTTTATTATCCTCAAGAAGAGCGAAATGGGTGCCGCGTTCGACCAACTGTCCGTTTTGAAGCACGATGATTTCGTCAGCAAATTGTATCGTGGAGAGGCGGTGCGCAATAACGATGGAAGTACGGTTCCGCATAAGGTTTTCGAGCGCCTGTTGTACCAGTCGTTCTGACTCCGTATCCAGTGCAGAGGTAGCTTCATCGAGGATCAGGATCGGCGGATTCTTCAGCACAGCACGTGCGATACTTAGCCGTTGACGCTGTCCCCCGGAGAGTTTCGTTCCACGGTCGCCAATGTTTGTATAATATCCATCTGGCATTTTCTCAATAAATTCATGAGCGTTGGCCACTTTGGCTGCAGCGATCACATCTTCCTCGCTCACATTCACCATTCCGAATGCAATGTTGCTGAAAATCGTGTCATTGAAGAGGATCGTTTCCTGTGATACGATTCCCATCAATCCTCTCAGGTCTTCGATTACAAGGTTGCGGATCGGGATGCCGTCGATAAGGATTTCGCCTTCCGTACAATCATAAAAACGGGGTAAAAGATCTACCATCGTCGACTTGCCGGCCCCGGAAGGTCCAACTATGGCGATGGTTTTTCCTTTAGCAATATTGATGGAAAAATCTTTCAGCACATCTTCTTTATCATAGCGGAAATTGACATGACGGTATTCGATTCCCTTTTTGAAATCTTTTTTCCGGATGGCATCCGGTATTTCCTCGATCATTTCCGGTGCAACCAGCACCTGGGTGATCCTTTCCACAGAGGCAGCTCCTTTCTGAATGTTATAGTATGCCTGGGTGATAGATTTTGCCGGCGGCATCAATTGGGAAAAGATACCAAGGTACACCAGGAAGGCTGCGGCATCGAGCAGATTACCCTTGGTGAATACCAGGTTCCCACCGTACCATAGCACGATCGTCACTACCAGCACACTGAGAAATTCACTGAGGGGAGATGCAAGGTCGCGCTTACGGTAAAGGCGGATCATCAGCCGTGTATATTCCTGGTTGATCTTTTTAAACCGGTTGTCGGCAAATTTGATGGCATTGAAGGCCTTGATGATCCTCAGCCCCGATATCGTTTCTTCGATCATGGAAAGGATGAATCCCATTTTTTTCTGGCTCTTGTCAGAAGTGCGTTTCAGGCTTTTCCCGATACGGCCGATCACAAGGGCGCTGACCGGCAACAGTACGAGAACGAAAATCGTAAGGGAAGGACTTATGATGAATAAGGTGACAAGGTACGCGATCATCGTGATGGGATCCCGGAAGGCCATTTCCAATGAACTCATGATCGACCATTCCACTTCCTGAACATCGTTCGTCATCCGGGCGATGATATCGCCTTTCCGTTGCTCGTTATAATAGGACAGCGGCAGGATGAGGATCTTTTTATAAAGGCCGTTCC
The DNA here is from genome assembly GCA_003142515.1 of Bacteroidales bacterium. Lineage (GTDB taxonomy): Bacteria > Bacteroidota > Bacteroidia > Bacteroidales > FEN-979 > FEN-979. Next base: position 3,911 of record PLMO01000118.1, on the reverse strand, counting down.
GGAGGTCCCTGACCACATCATTCCTGACCACGGCAAGAAAGTACATCGCCATGTAACGGAAAAAATTCTTGAAGAAATAAAGAATGATGATAATGAGGCCGATGTAAATGAGGATCCTGCTGTTGCCGTAAATATGGATCATTTTCCCCGATTCGAAATAGAAATTATCCTTCAGTGAATTAAAATTGGTCCAGACCAGTGGCGGCGCTTCTTTCGGGATTTCCATCTGGTTGAAAAGCATCTGGAGAACCGGGATGAATAAGGTAAATGATGCCAGTGAGAAAAATACTGCGAGGATGTTAAAAATCACATTCAGGGAAGCGTACCACCAATAGGGGCCGGCATAACGAAGTATTTTGAAGAAATTCCTCACTGTTGCAAAGATAAAAGTTTCTCTTCTGAATTAAAAACAAAGAAAAGACGGGGTCCAATAAAATTTCATGATCCCTGAAATGAGACCGGGATTACCGTTCTTACAGCCACACGGAAGTCATTTTTTCGTGATGTCTGCATAGATTTCGAGGATCTCGTTTTTAAAACGGGGCGGGGCTTCCAGGTAACCCCATCCGTTTTCGAGGATTTCAATACTGCCAAACACTGAATCCGATACCGGAACGATCCCGAAAGGGATGTTTTTTTCTTTCAGGAATTCTTCCATGCGTTCTGCTTCAAATTCATTGTTAAGATCGAGAATTTTCTCAAACTGGTCCATTTGTAAGGATTTATTGTTTCTATCGTGAATATGATTTTTTCTTCTTTGTTATCGCTCAATTTTATTCCATATACTCCATCTTGGATATATTTCTCAAATATACTAAAATATGAGAACAAATCTGATAGATTAAACGAAAACACTGACAATAATATTTGACGATATGAAGAGATCAATATCCTTTCCTGATCAGGAGCAGCATGAAGAAGGCTCCGATCATGAAGAAAATGCAAATGGCAAGTACAGAATACCGCATGCTCCCGGTGATGGCTTCAATGATGCCGAAATTGAAGGTATAATTCGGTAGGCGGGAAAATGTGATGCGGGAAAACCGAATTGGCCCAATCGTACATGACCCATCCACGAACTACGCGTTTATCGCCCTTTTGGATTACCTGTACATCTTTACGTTTTAACAAATGATGTGGTTTAATTGGTAAAATGCGAAAATAAACAAATTGTAAACAGATGTTTCTAAATTTGTGGAATATCACACGTTTTTGTAGTTTTATCCATCAAACCAGCAAAGATGAACCTTCGTTTCTTTCTCCACCTGGCCGTCTTTCTCCTAATCTTCCCTTATTTTATCCACGCTGGAAATCCTGCAGATTCGTTAACATCGGGCACCAAAAAAGACAAGATAAAAACCGGGTGGAACTTCGGTGGGTTGCCGGCCCTGAGCTACGACTCCGACATGGGTTTCCAGTACGGAGCCCTGGCAAATATTTATTACTATGGCGATGGTTCCACCTATCCACAGTATTTCCATTCTTTTTATTTTGAAGTTTCCCGCTATACAAAAGGAACCGGGATCAACCAATTCTTTTTCGATTCAAAAAAACTGATCCCGAAGATCCGGGTTACGGCCGATATCACTTACCTTACTGAGAAGGCCCTTAATTTTTATGGTTTTAACGGTTATGAATCGGTTTACAATCATCCCTGGGAAAACGACAAAGAGGACTCATCTGTTTACAAAACACGGATGTTTTACCGTTACCAGCGTGACCTGCTTCGGATCGGAGCCGATTTCCAGGGAAAGTTTTTTCACCCGAACCTATTGTGGCTGGCAGGATTCACTTTCCTTAAAATCAATACCGGGCCGGTGAATGTGGACCGGTTGAACAGGGGCGTGAAGGAAAGCAAAAAATTATCGCATGTTCCCGGCCTGTATGATGAATATGTAAAATGGGGAATTCTCGGCAAGGATTCGGCAGGCGGGATGAACAATTTCATCAAGCTCGGCATGGTTTATGATACGCGCGACAATGAGCCCAATCCCATGCACGGCATCTGGGACGAGGCGGTCATGGCGGTTGCACCGGGTTTTATCGGCGACGGCCATTACAGCTTCATAAAGTTATCGGTCATCCACCGGCAATACTTCACGCTTGCTAAAGAACTCCTGTCATTTGCTTACCGAATTGGCTACCAGGGAACCATTGCCGGAACGGCTCCTTTTTATATCCAGAGTTACATGATCAATTCTTTTTCACAAACCACAACCATCGACGGGCTTGGAGGGTCGCGTACCTTACGGGGAATTTTACGGAACCGTGTTGTGGGAGATGGAGTTGTTTATGGAAATGCCGAATTTCGCTGGAAGTTTGTCCGCTTCCATTGGATCAAGCAGAATTTTTATCTTGCCCTGAATGCCTTTGCCGATGCAGGAATGGTGGTGCAACCAATAGCAATTAACAAAAGTGGGATCCCTGCCGGCGTGGATCAATCGATGTATTTCAGCAGTGATAAGGAATCGCCGCACCTGGCCCTGGGAGCCGGCTTCCGGATTGTGATGAACCAAAACTTTATCATCTGTGCCGATTACGGGCAGGCGATGGATACCAGAGACGGATCGAACGGGATATATGTAGGGTTGGGATACCTGTTCTGAAAAAAAGATTTAATGAGTAATGAGTAATTACAGAATTAATAATTATAGAATTACTCATTACTCATTTTCCGGCATTATTAATTAACAAATTACTCTTTAGGCGATCGGTCAGAAACAGCAGGTAGTTGTGAAGTGGTTCCGAGCGATATTACAAATGGCTAAGCGGCAGTTTATTTAGAGGCAATCGCAACCTAGAAATCTTCTCTTACAACTCATTATTTGTTTCTGCTAAAGAACCTCATCTATACTGAACACGAATAAATTCCTTAAATCCGTCTACAATCCCTGAACCCCAATGGGCGGTATATTCCATATGTTTACAGTCACCGGTTACTCTTGTTGCCCAAATTATTTCCCTACTCTTAATGTTAAAAAATACCACCCACGTTTTGGCTTGTTCCCTTAATTTATTAAAACTCTCTGTATCGTGATGTTTATGCTTTTCAATACTTTTTTTTATAAGAGTATCAGGTGTTTGTACGAAGTGATCAATATAACCATTCGAATATTGGATTTTAATAATATCATTCTTAAGTACTTCATATGTTGGTCCATTATCCATTTCATTTTTTTTAAATCGCACCTTATCAATATTTACTTCAAGAATTTTTGCTTTCTGAGTGGATCTATCTTTAAAATAGATAATGTCCTGTGAGAAGCAACAAAGATCAAGCAGAATCAATGAAAGGATAAAAACAATACGTTTCATCTCAATTTTATCAGTTATCAGAATGGTTGTATGCATTACAAAGAAAACCTATAATTGTATGTCTTCAGGAGCAGGTGTTATATCGTAAATATAAATGTTTTTTTTAGTAATACTTTCCATGATTGCTATTGCGCTTTGACTTGTTTCACAAGGATATTGAATAGAGAATATCCATTAATTGTCGTTTCTAAATATTTGATGGTATTATTTAAATCATCCCGATAAACCCAAAAAATATGATGTGGGATTATTTCTCTTATCATTATCCCAACCTCTATCCTTCATACAACAACAACTCGATAGCAAGGTGATTCAAATCCCCCGCACTCATTCTGATTTGTAGAAAACGTATATCTTTCTTGACTGTTTCCTTTTATTTCGATAACATCAGACAAACTCATTGTTGTTTTATTTATATGAAATTATTATACAATATTACAGAATATCAATGCCTAAAACAAATAACAAGGAGTCAAAAGCCTCATGGTTATTAAAAACCATAGTTAAGTGGCATAACCCATTCTGCTTTGTTGGGGAATTATTAATAAATAATGCCTGAAAATGAGTAATGAGTAACTCAAGTTTCGCAGTTTACA
>PLMO01000110.1 GCA_003142515.1 Bacteroidales bacterium | reverse complement strand
AACAAGGCATCGTATTTTTCGCAGAGGTCGGCCATCTGGTCCAGCTTAGCCGTATCTCCATCCATGGAGAAAACGCCATCGGTGATGACCATTTTCAGGCGTTTGTCATTATGAAGTTGGAGCTTTTCTTCCAGGTGAGCCATGTCGGAATGTTTGTAAGTATCATGCATGGCGCTGCAAAGACGGATTCCGTCGATGATGGAAGCATGGACGAGACGGTCAGAGATCATCACATCATCCTTGGTCAGCACCGCTTCGAAAACACCGGCATTTGCATCCATGCATGAAGGAAACAGGATGGTATCTTCGGTGCCGAGGAATTCCGTAACCATCTTTTCGAGTTGTCTGTGGATATCCTGCGTTCCGCAGATAAAACGAACGGAGGACATGCCATACCCGTGAGAATCAAGGCCGGCATGAGCCGCCTTCACAACCTCCGGATGACTGGATAAGCCGAGATAGTTGTTTGCACAAATGTTGATCACTTTTTTCAGGGCAGCCCCGGCCGGAAATTCCACAAGAATATCTGCAGCCTGTGCAGAATGGATGTAACGTTCAACTTTTAAAAGGCCGGCGTCTTTCATCCCGGTCAGGATTTCCTGGTAAGTTCCACGTACTTTGTCGCTGTATGCCATAGGTTACCTCCGTTATTTTAAATATTCATTAACCAGTAAACAGATCTTGTTAACCGAGTCGAAAGCCTCAGGTGTGGCTTTATCATCGGGAATGGAGATCTTGTATTTGTTTTCGAGGAACCGTTTGAGAGATACCATCGAAAAAGAATCGACGATACCGCCAGAGATCAGGGGGGTATCATACGTTACTTCGCTGTCGTCTTCCACATATTCGTTGGTGACGTAAGTTTTTATTATTTCTTTCATGTCTTCCATGGTGTATTCTCCTTTTTGTTTATAATTGATTGGTTTCTCTTACAAGATTGGAACACCTACAGTGTTCAAAAAAAATTTCGCTATTTCGCTTTTCGCTACTTCGCTATTTATTAATCGTTCTCCAGCGTACTCGTATCCCCGATTTCCTCTCCCCATTCTTTTGCATGAAGGATTCTTCGCATGATTTTCCCACTTCTTGTTTTAGGCAATGAATCAATGAATTCGATCTCCTGCGGCATGGCTAAGGGCGAGAGTTTTTTCCGGACGAAGTTCATGATATCAAGATCCAGGTCTTTGCTGGCGATAAAACCGGGTTTCAGGGTAATGAAGGCTTTTACAACTTCCATGTTTAAGAAATCCGGTTTTGCCACTACTGCAGATTCTGCTACGGCAGGATGTTCCAGCAAGGCTGATTCCACTTCAAACGGGCTAACCAGGTGGCCGCCGGTATTGATCACGTCATCGTCGCGGCCAACAAACCAGAAATAACCTTCATTATCAATGCTGGAACGGTCACCGGGAAGGTACCAGCCATTCTTGAATTTATTCTTATAAGTTGCTTCATTGTTCCAGTACATCCGCATCATGGAAGGCCAGCCGGGTTTGATTGCAATAAGCCCGATCTTTCCTGCTTCGCCAAAGGGCTCAAAGGTATCGGCATTCACCACAGTAGCAGTGATACCGGGGAAAGGCTTGCCCATCGAGCCGGGTTTGATTTTCATTCCGGGGTAATTGGAGATCATGATCGAACCGGTCTCGGTCTGCCAATAGGTATCAAGAAACGGCTTCCCGAAAACTTTTTCCGACCAGATCACGGCTTCTGAATTCAGGGGTTCCCCAACGCTTGCCAGGTGACGCAGGCTGGAAAGATCGAACTTTTTAATGATCTCATCCCCTGCTTTCATCAATGAACGGATGGCCGTAGGCGCAGAATACCACATCGTGATGCGGTGCTTCTCGATAAACCGGTACCAGTTCTCGGCAGAAAACCCGGAGTCAAGCACACATTGTGTCACTCCGTTACTGAAGGCGCCGATAATCCCGTAAGAAGTTCCGGTTACCCAGCCCGGGTCAGCAGTACACCAGTAAATATCATCATCCCGGAGGTCGAGCACCCATTTTGAAGTAAGGTATTGCGAGATCAGGGAATAATGAACATGTTTAACACCTTTCGGCTGACCGGTTGTCCCTGAAGTATAATGAAGAACAGAAGGAGATTCTGCATAGGTAGGATAAATCTCAAATGTTTCTACTTTCGGCAATTCTTCCAGGTTTAATGCTACCTCTCTTTGCTGCAAAGGCTTGGCAGGATCCTGATCCACGATGATCAGGTATTCCAGCCAGGGCATTTTTTCGATGATTTTACGCACCTTGGGAGCATGTTTTTTCTGTGTGATGATGGCCCGGGTTTGAGCATTCTCAATCCGGATAAAAAGAGATTCGTCTCCAAAGGCGGAGAAAAGAGGTTGTGCGATGGCGCCGGTCTTCAGGATACCGAGAAAACCGAAATACAACTCAGGAATTTTATCCATGAACAAACAAACACGGTCCTCCGGCTTGATCCCGAGGTCCCTCAGGAATTGACCGATCGTATTGGTGGCAAGACGGATGTCGTTGTATGTATATTTTTTTTCAACGCCGCCAGGTCCTTCCCAGATCAGTCCCAGCTTATCTGCTTTTCCCATCTGGCAAATGCGGTCGGAACAATACCAGCCAATGTTGATGACATCCCCGGACTTATAATCCAGTTCCTGTTCTGCAATTTTCCAATTGAAGTTTTTTACTCTTTCGTCATAAGATCCGATGTTCGGCATAGTGAAATTTTGTTGTTTAGGTAATGTTTGTATGTTTAGATTGGTTGTTTTCTTTGGCTATTTGCTATTCGCTATTCGCTATTCGCCATTCGCCTTTCGCTATTCTCCATCCTCCATTTTCCATCCTCGATCTCACTCCTTCTCCACGATCACAATTGCCGTAGCGATCTCTTTTACATGCGATAAAGATACATGAATTTTTGAAATTCCTTCGATCTTCCCCAGTTCTTCCGCTTTCCTATGAAGACGGATCAGGGGTTTGCCGAATTCATCATGGTACACTTCAATATCCGCAAACCGGATTCCGAACCTCCACCCTGTGCCAATGGCTTTCATAAACGCTTCCTTGGCGGAAAACCGGGCAGCATAATTTTCATATTTATGCCTTTTCGTTTCGCAATAGGCGATCTCCCCGGAAGTGAAAATCTTCTCCCGGAAACCAATATCCTTTTCCATCACTGCGTGAATCCTGGATACTTCAATAATATCAGTACCGATTCCGTAGATCATTTAGTTACGTTTATAAAGTATTGTCTCGCTTTAATCGTTACGCGTTACGAATTTCAAATAGCACCCAGTTTCTTCCCGACTTTCTTAAACTTTTCGATGGCAAATTCGATCTGCTCTGTGGAATGCGCTGCACTGATCTGTACCCTGATTCTTGATTTTCCCTTGGGAACAATAGGATAATAAAACCCTATCACATAAATGCCTTCATCGAGTAATGCATTGGCGAAGTTCTGGGAGAGTTGGGCATCATTGGGAAGATGGCCGAATAAAACAGGTACAATAGGATGAATCCCCGGAACGATCCTGAAACCGGCTGCTTCCATTCCTTTGCGGAAAAGGTCTGTGTTTTCAAACAATTTATCCCTGAGTATTGTGTTCTCAGAAAGCAGGTTCAGAACTTCGAGGGTAGCACCGGCGATGGAAGGCGCCAGGGTATTTGAGAACAAATAAGGCCTTGATCGCTGGCGAAGTAGCTCCACGATCTCCTTCCGGCCCGAAATACAACCGCCGGATGCGCCACCAAGGGCCTTACCAAAGGTTGTTGAGATAATATCCACCCTTCCCTGGGCATTGCAATGTTCAATAGTTCCTCTTCCTGTCTTTCCGACAAATCCGGTTGCATGTGAATCATCCACCATGACCAGGGCATGGTATTTTTCGGCCAGGTCGCAAATCTTGTCAACCTGTGCAATGATTCCATCCATGGAAAAAACACCATCCGTGACAATCAATTTAAAACGCGCTTCACTGGCATCCTGCAACACCTCTTCAAGATCCTCCATGTCGTTGTTCTTATACCGGAAACGCTGGGCTTTGCTCAACCTGACACCATCGATGATGGAAGCATGATTCAGTTCATCGGAAATAATAGCATCCTTTTCACTCAACAGCGGTTCAAAAACCCCTCCGTTGGCATCAAATGCAGAGGAATACAGGATCGTATCTTCCGTCCCGAGAAATTCACTCAGCTTTGCTTCAAGGTCCTTGTGAATCTTTTGGGTTCCGCAGATAAACCTAACCGACGACATCCCGAAGCCATATCGGAAAAATGTCATATTAGCGCCTGCCATCGTTCTTGGATCATTGCACAGCCCGAGATAATTATTTGCACAGAAATTCAGAACTTTTTGTCCTTTATCCGTTTTGATTTCAACACCCTGGGGCGTGGTCAGGACACGTTCGGTTTTGTAAAGTCCTTCCGAGATAATGTTATCGAGTTGTTTTTGCAGGTGATCTTTGAATTTGCCGTACATATTGCAAATGAAGAGGATGGTTAACGAGGAGACAAAGGTAAATATTTACCGGTAACTGTTGAAAAATTTAGCTACACTTATGCCGGATTCTTCAGCTAATTTTTCTGATCGAACATGAAATTCTTCGCTGCAGAGCAAGGTATTTGCAGATTAACTTCTTAATTTTACAAAAATTTAATGCCACAGTTCATGGAAAATTTCGTTTTTTGCAACCCAACTACCCTTCATTTTGGGAAGAATGCCCTCAGCGGATTGAATAATGTGCTTCAACAATATGGCAGGAAAGTGTTGCTGGTATATGGAAAAGGATCCATTAAAAAAACCGGGCTTTATGACAATGTGATGGATTATTTGAAGGAGGTGAATGCTGAAGTTTTTGAATATGAAGGGATCCGGCCAAACCCGGTGATTGAAGAGGTAGATACTGCTGCAGCCCTCGGACGTAAACATAAGGTCGATGTCATTCTCGCAGTTGGAGGAGGAAGTGTGATCGATTCGGCGAAGTTCATTTCCATTACGATTCCTGTTCAGCATCCTGCCTGGGATTTCATAACCCGGAAAGCAAAGCCTGTTAAAGCTGTGCCTTTGATCTGCATACTGACGCTTGCCGCTACCGGAACCGAGATGAATCCCTTTGCCGTGATGTCAAATCATGATGCAAATTTTAAAGACGGATATGCGTCTCCCCTCATGTATCCTGCTCATTCATTCTTAGACCCGCAATTGACAGTTACGGTGCCCCGGAATTATACAGCTTACGGGATTGCCGACCTGATCGCGCATTGTTTTGAGGCTTGGTTCGGCCCCGGAGAAGCCACACTCAGTGACCGTTTCATTATTTCTATCGTTCAGGAAGCCATTAAATATGGTCCACCCTTGCTGAAGGATTTAGGTAATTATGAACTCCGTGAAAAGATCATGTATGCCGCCACCATGGCGCTGAACGGACTTACCCTGCAGGGGAAAAAATCAGGCGACTGGGCTGTTCACGGCATCGGGCATATCCTTTCACTGCTCTATGATGTTCCTCATGGTGCCTCGCTTACAATTGTTTATCCTGCGTGGATGAAGTACATTGAGGGAAAGTACCCCGACAGGATCGGGTTATTAGGTTCCGGCATCTTCAACGAATCCCTCACTGCTCATGAATCCATCTGGCGGATCGAAGATCTGTTCCGTTCCCTGGAATGTCCTGTGCGTTTGTCGGAAACAGGGATCGTGGGTATCAGTAAACAAAAAATCTTTGAAACACTGGTGATCAATAAGGTGAGCGGGGCGAATTATAAATTGAAGGAAGAAGATTTGAGGAAGATTGTGGAATTGTTTTTGTAGAAGATCGCTAAAATCTTTGGAGTTGTTTTTTTGAAAACGATTGATAGCCCGCAATCCTTTTTACGTTTTATTCTTGCAGAATTACAAATTCCTCTCAGCTTGGGAAACATCATAATTTAATAAACGAATGTGTTTCCGCGGATTCCCTTTGAATAATTTTAATTAAATAGACTCCTTGAGTAATGTCAGCAAGGTTCAATTTTATGAGATTTTGACCTGCAAAGTTTTGCGATAGTATAAGGTCTCCTAATGTAGAAAAAACTTCAATTCTTCCGGATGAAAATTTATTGAATTTAAGAAACAGGAAATCAACCACCGGATTGGGATATATAACAACTGATTGCGTCTGCAATTCAAGATTTGATATATTTAAAGGATAAGAAACGTAACAAGGATGATTGTAAAAGAAATTAAAAAATTCTGTTCCGGGAGTAAACTGGATAGCCGGGTCGGTATAAAATTCACCCGTCTCAATGTTGACACCCGCCAATGTATTATCAGCATTCTTAAAGTAATAGAGACGTTTGAATGGATCTATTGTTGCCATGTCTGAATAGATAGCCATTGTAATATTCCCTGGTGATATATACGTTACCAATCCTGTTTCCGGGTTAATTTTCGCAAATTTTCTTCCATTGGTCATATTTCCTGCTAATCCGTAAATAGTAGAATCCTGGCAGTCAAAGACAATAGGGCCAAAGGTTCCATATGAAATGTTTACCGTCGGATCAGAAAGAGTATTACCAGTTGCCAAGTCTACCCCAACTATTTTATGATTGGCGGAGACATAGTAATACACACTCGTATATGAATTTATTGCATTCCCTGCAAGTACACTTATCTGATCCGGTAAAGGATTACTTGAAATAATATGAACAATGCCTGTACCTGGTTCTAACCATGATAACCTGATGTCTGCATTCGTGGTATCAAACGATAACCCATATAATGTCGAATCCGGACAATTATAATTCATCTCAATAAAGATGGAATTCGTCAGTTCAGTCACCGGGTTTGAGGATAATAAATTTCCCGTATTCAGATTGAATGCCAGGAGCACAGAATCATCTACCTGATAATAAATTCTGTGAATAGGATCTATTGTCCTACCAACTGTACTCTCTGAATAAGGATAATTAGTACCGGAGATGGTTGTAACTACTCCTGTAACAGGATTTATTTTTGCCAATGTTAATAATAGATCCGGGGGATTAGCATTTACACCATAAATTACCGAATCGATCTGGGCCTGAGCGATCGTGGCACTAAAAATCAGCAAGAAAGCAAGTAACTTTTTCATAGGGCAGGATTTACTTTTTAAAGTTTTAAGTGAATTAGGTTGATTTAATTTTCAGAATTTCAAATTCTGCAATGTTTTGAACGGAATTTTACGAATTATGAATGACCTCTTCTAATCTCTTTTGGGGTTAGTTCCCCGCCGCTTGGGGCGAATAAGAATAATTTAAACAACTAAGATACCCCGCTGCTTGAGGCGGGGAACTTCATTACCTGTTGAGATAGGGACAAGGTATATTCTCAGCAAGGAATCTAATGTAATATCAAACAAGGTTGCTGCTAATATAACTGCTCCTCTGTCTGTTTCTTTATTAAATTCTTCTTGAAGGAGATTATCCCAGAATGATGGATTAATTTCAGTTTTGCTTAATCTTTTTTCTTCTTTTGTTGGCATATCGCTTATTTTAAAAATGGCAACTAACGCCCCGCGGGCAGCCGCAGTGCGGNNGGGTTTTAGCAGATTTTATATTTGAGTTTCGTAATCACGTTCATTAGCTTCAACCACTTTCCTTACCGACAAACCCCGCATTGAGGCTGCCTGCTCGTTAGCACCAGACCGAATTAAATCCTTAATTTAGAAGGGTCCTGCCGCGTATCAAAAAGGGACAATATAATTAAAGAATCATCAGCTGTAGTATAGTAGATGGTTAAGTTTTTTGAAAAAACACACCGATGAACCTGCTTCTTTTTTAAGGAAATTGGATAGGCTTCAGGAAATAATGATAGGATTAGTAATTGTTTCTCCAACTTTCGAAAGAACTTCTTCAATTCTTTTGGCGTCCAATTGGATTCAAGGTAGGCAACAATACTTTCAAGATTTTTGGTGGCTTCTTCAGTCCACCTAATCTTTAAGCCATTTTTCATATTTTTTTCTTATCTGATCATGAGGGTGAACCTTCCCTTGATGAAGATCATTTAAGCCTCGATCAATAGATTCCTTTTCTTTTTCAGATAACTGATTCCACCAATCTGCTTTTGAAGTAGAAGGAACATCAATAATATTCTTGATAAGATCAATCAGGTCATTGTCTTGAATCTCGCAGATTCTTTGAATGATATCTAATTTTTCGGCAGTTATATTCATTTTGATGAGCTTTTTACAAAGATACAAAACATTTGGAATTTTTATTAGCGTGGATTATTCGGTTTGGTGCTAACTCACTTGTATGCGCTACAAATTAGCGCATTATTTTTGATTTTTTCCCTAGCAAACCAGGAAACAAATAATCATCCCTTTCTCTCTTCTCTTCTTCACTTTAATATTATGGGTACCTCTAAAAACTA
>PLMO01000014.1 GCA_003142515.1 Bacteroidales bacterium | reverse complement strand
GACTGCCGACTGCCGACTGCGAACCATCAACTCCATTCCCCTTCTATTTAATACAGTTCAATCAACCAAACCTACAGTTCGCTCAATTGTCAGGTATTGCCTTGTGAACTTACTTAATATTACATGCGAATTTTCCAAGGTCTGTAAGTATGATTTCGATCAGATTGTCACTTCTCTTTATTACCATCGCTCTTCTCCTTTGCGGGCAAATTACAATTCAGGCACAAAACCAGGTCCAACCACAGCCACAAAAACAACAAAAGTCTGATTTCCCATCGGGAGATGCGTTTAAAAACGCCAAGATCACCTATCATTTGATACCCGGGATTAACAACACATGGGGTTATGATATTCTGGTGGATAATCGGATGAAAATCCACCAACCATCTATACCCGGCCAATCCGGCAATGAAGGCTTTAAGACCAAAGAAGGAGCCGAAAAAGTAGCCAAACTGGTGATAAAGAAAATGAAAAAAGGCGAGATGCCTCCCAGCATCGATGCCAAGGAGATGAAAAAACTAAAAGCGATATAATTTCTGAATCAAACAGTTAGTCAAAAACCAATTAAAAAAAATCCTTATGAAAACAATCATCAACACGTTAAAGGCAATTATTATAGTTGCCTTATTTATCACCCTCTTTTCAGAAGAGAGCTTGGGGACTAACGTCACTATATTACAACGATATGGGGCTGTAGGCTTCAGCATTGGCACGAAGGGTTATATCGGAACCGGTTATGGATACTATACCAGCCCTTACTGTTACAGGAAGGACTTTTGGGAATATGACCCCAGCACCGATTCATGGACACAGAAAGCAGATTTCGGAGGAACGGCAAGATACGATGCCGTTGGTTTCAGCGTCGGCACAAAGGGCTATATCGGAACAGGTTTAAACGATAGTGGCTTTTTTCAGGACTTTTGGGAATATAATCCCACCTCTAATAACTGGGTAAGGAAAGCTGATTTTGAGGGAGGGCGAAGAGGTTGTGCTGTAGGTTTCAGCATCGGTACTAAGGGGTATATTGGCACAGGACAAGGCTATTCAGGAGATAGTCTTTTTCTTAATCTTAATGACTTTTGGGAATATAACCCTACCACCAACCTATGGACAAGAAAAGCNNAAAGACTTTTATGAATATGATCCCGGCACCGATTCATGGACAAAGAAAGCTGATTTCGGTGGGGCACCCAGAGCTTTTGACGTTGGTTTTAGTATCGGCTACAAGGGATATATTGGCACGGGTTCTATTACTGGAACCCGTTTAAACGACTTTTGGGAATATGACCCCACCAACACAGAAACCGGTGGTACCTGGACAAAAAAATCTGATTTCGCGGGAGCAAAAAGAGGTGGTTCTGTAGGTTTCAGCATCGGTACAAAAGGATATATTGGCACAGGATTGAACGCTATAGGTGTTTATTATCAGGATTTCTGGGAATATAACCAGAGTACAAATGTCTGGACCCAGAAAACCGACTTTGGCAATAAACACAAAGGTCATTTAAAGGATGCAACTACTATTGGTGAAACAGACCAGCTTAGTGATGCAAAATTGATCGTCTACCCAAATCCATCCAACTCAGCTTTCAACTTCAGCTTGAAAACAACAAGTGAAGAATTGGTGACCATTCAAATATTTGACATGTTGGGAAGGTTGGTCCGTGAGTATAAATCATTATCTCCGGATGATTTGATGACAATTGGAGATAATCTGAATGTTGGAGTATACGTTGCTGTTGTAACTCAGGGTGAGTACCGGAAGACTGTCAAACTTAGCAAGGTCAATTGACCTTGTTGCACCTCATCCCCATTGCCCTCTTTTCCTCAAGGAGAAGGGGGTTGGGGTTGAAGTTCACTTTGAATAACTATTTGAATATCATTGACTTTCACTTGTATTTGTTACATATTTAACAACAAATATTATTTCAGGATAACAGTAAAAGTATAAAAAATCAAACTCCTTTTTTATGAAAAAACTGTGTCTCTTCATTCTATTAATAATGGCCTTCAGCATGGGTACCAAGGGCCAAAAACCGTCAATTACATTGACTTTCACAGCTGCCGACAAGAATACCTATGTTCAGCTCGACAGCATAAGAGTATCCAACATCTCACAGGGCGTGGATACGGTCCTTTTTTATCCTGATACAGTGCTTGTGTTAGAATATACTGTCGGCATTCCCGGGAATAAAAAGCAAGAGGAAGGCTTCAGGGTAATTCAGAATGGCCAGAATCCTGTTACCGATCAAACCAGGATTAGCATCTTTGTTCCTGAAAAGGATAAGGTAGGCATCAATGTTATAGATGTCAGGGGAAGATCCCTTCTAAAAACAGATTGGCAACTCGACAGAGGTTATCATTCATTTTCCTTTAAATCGGCAGAAAGTGGGCTGTTATTTCTCACAGCAACTTGGAGGGGAAAAAATTGCACGGTGAAAATACTCTCTGAGGGTACTGCCAATCGCGAAAATGCACTGGTATATGCTGGGTTCGAAAGCTCAGGATTGATCATGAAGTCAAATGCAAAGGTTTTGGGATTTGCTTTTAATCCGGGGGATAGCCTCATCTATATCGGTTATGCAATGACTCCTGCCGGTATCAAAGGAAGTGATGTCCTTGAAGACCGACCACAGAGCAGTGAATCATATCTGTTTGAAATAGTTGAGGGAATTCCCTGCCCTGGTATACCTGCAGTAAACTATGGAGAGCAGATTTACACTACCGTTCAGATCGGTACCCAATGCTGGTTAAAAGAATACCTGAACATAGGGAGTATGGTTGACAGTTTGATCGATCAAACCGATAACGGCATTATTGAAAAGTACTGTAAGGATAACGATCCGGATTACTGCAGTACCTATGGCGGTTTGTACCAATGGGCGGAAGTAGTACAATACTTGAACGGAGCCACTAATACGACAAGCTGGTATCCTGTACCAAACGGGAACGTCCAGGGAATATGTCCTTCCGGATGGCATCTTCCATCTGATTTTGAATGGTGCACACTTACAACCTACCTTGATCCATCTGTCGATTGCAATGTAACTGGTACAAGTGGAACAGATGTGGGAGGGAAGATGAAAGAAACAGGAACGCTTTACTGGGATCCCCCTAACCTGGGAGCAACCAACGAAAGTGGTTTTTCGGCTCGTCCAAGCAGTTATCGTTATACCTATGGGGCTTTCATCAGTGATATCGGTCTTAATAGTTACCCGTGGGCAGCTACAGAGTATAATTCCATTAGGGCGTGGTGCCGCACATTATATTACGACAGTGCAGTTATAGGCCGTAATGGGAACCAAAAAAGTGGCGGGAGAACGGCGCGTTGCATCAAGGATTGAGGTGCGCCAGTATGCACAGTAGAAATTTTAACCGATGAAAAAACTATTACTATTTGCAGGAGCAATTCTTGCAACAATCATATCCCAGGCCCAGTGGGAACCTGATGTCAGACT